>JAZABE010000536.1:0-4163 GCA_036137535.1 Planctomycetota bacterium
TAATCTTACCTTTATTTGTTTGAGAGGCTGTCACAGGATCTGTAGTCATAAATACTGCTCCAAATGCAAAACCACCAATTAACAAATGAATGTGTGCAGGAGTACTCATCAACATATTAACACCAAAATAATTAAACAATAATGCTGTTAAATATCCACCTATAAAAGTTGAAAATATAATCCGCCAACTTCCGACACCTGAAAAAAGAAGAACAATCGCTCCTATAAGGATAGCTATCATAGATGTTTCTCCAATTGAGCCAGGTATAATACCAATAAAAGAATCGCTTAAATTCCATTGAAGATTATTCCATTCTGTCGTATTTGTTGCTAAAGCTCCTAAAATCGTTTCTCCAGAATAGCCATCACCTATTCGGGTTGTTTTCTGTTTTTATCGGGAGAATCCCTGGGTCTTTCCAGTCGACTTTGTTTTCGTTTTTGATGGCTTGTGGTATCTGGGTTCTGGGAGTTATTTGGATATTCACGACTCCGGCATCAATCATTGCATGGTGCTGGATTCTGTTTGCGCTGATGTTCGGTATTCTTTTTTTGATTGACGTTTTACTCAAGATTCGAAGTCGCGTTCCCAAAGGATTGAAGCCTTCAAGCTAGGCAGGATCGCCTTCCCTGGGTTGAGAATGCTTTTTCCTTTCTTGGTTTTTGTTGATGAGAAGGGCAACGGTAGCATCTCCTGTAACATTGACGGTTGTGCGGCACATGTCCAGGATTCTGTCGACGGCAAATATGAGGGCGATGCCTTTTTCCGGAACACCGATGGATCCAAGGACAATTACCAGCATTACGATGCCTGCTCCAGGAACCGCGGCGGAACCAATCGAGGCTAAGGTTGCGGTTAATACGATGACTAATTGATCCGAAAGGGCCAATTCAGTACCCAGGGCTTGAGCGATGAAAACTGCGGCTACCGCCTGATACAAGCTGGTTCCGTCCATGTTCACTGTCGCTCCAATGGGGAGCACAAAACTGGAAACTTCTTTTTTGACTCCCAAATGATCCTCGACGCACTCCATCGTGACAGGTAACGTGGCAGCACTGCTACTGGTTGAAAAGGCAAGTAACTGAGCCGGTGAAATCCCTCGAAAAAATTCGGTGTAGGAGCGTCCGGCAAAAAGCACCACAAGTGAGGGATAAACCAGGAATACCATGAGTCCCAGTCCACAAACAACGCAGAGTGAATATTGAAACAAGCCGTAAAGAACGTCCAAAGAGGGGGTTGTGACGATCTGAGCCGCCAGGAGCGCGGAAACGCCAAAAGGGGCCATGAGCATGATCAGGTCAATCATTTTCAGGACCACTTCATTCAAGCTGTTAAAAAAATCCTTTACCGGCTTCGCTTGCTCCGGTTTGACTAGGAGCAGGGCCACGCCAAAGAACAGAACAAAGAAAATGACTTTCAACATGTTTCCATTGGCGGTCGCGGCGCCCACGATATTATCCGGCACAACATCAATCAATGCTTGGAGCGGGCCTTGTGATTTTTGATTTTCCGCAACCTGGATCCGTCGTTGGGCGTCTTCGGAAAATTCAGAGGTTAATAATTCCCGGGTTTCTTTAGTGAAACTATTTCCCGGTTTCACCAAATTGACCATCAAGAGGCCGAGCGTCACCGAAACCACCGTGGTGAAAAGGTAGAGGACCACTGTCCGGCCTCCCATTGCCGACAAGCTAGAAATGTTGTTAAGGTTCGAAACGCCTTTGATTAAAGAAGCCACAATCAAGGGGATTGCAATCAGTTTGAGTAGATTGATAAAGATTGTGCCAAACGGCTTAATCCAATTGACGACCAGAGTAGACCAAAATCCATTCGGTTCGGAATCAAGCCAAACCGCAAGGATGCCTAGGAGGATACCGGCCGCCATACCGATTAGGATTTTCCAATGAAGCGCCAGTCCAGATCGTTGGTTCATGTGAATTGCCAGGAGGGGGTGCGGATGAAAAACGCCATTCTAGAACAATTTTCGGGTAACGTCACGAGTTCTCAATCGGCTCCGGGTTTACCTTAATGATTGACGGTGACATGGAAGTGTTATTGACGCCGCTGGGCTGAATTTAAATGAATTGGTCAATGAACCTGGGGTCGAGAGGAATATCGTGAATTTCGATGTCAGAAATTAAGTCTTGGTGGAGCTGGCTTTGGGGATTCATTAGTGATTGTCCAATTTTAGACCATTGTTGTTGAAGTTTGGGGGTGACGGTTTTGCCTTGCAGTCGGATCTTGGCTTCCAAGTCCAACGCTTGGCCAATTTGAACGTACTCAGAACCGGGCTGGTCTAAAGACAGGGCGAAAACCAAGGAAGCCATGGAATGACATAGTTGGTCAAAAATCCCGCCTTCGTCACCCAACAGCAGGGGCTGATCGATAAACTGCTTTTGATACCGAGCGATGATCCAGAGGATTTTTCGGCCAAGCTTTTTGTTGCGACGCAACGAATTTCGGATATACCGTTTTTTTTCAGGGAAGAGAGGTTCGACTCCTGCTAACGATCCAGGGCAGGGGTTTAGGGACCCCAGCATTGATTTGGCCATAAAGCCGGCGAATTTTAGGTAAGCCATTGGGTGAAATCTGCCTTCCGCAGCGGCGAGGCCAATGGGTTCCAGGTATTGAGCTCGAAGACTCCGGGTCATGGCGTTGGGAGCTCCCACATCGGCCAAGACGGGATTGGGGCCTTCGTAGACCGTGGCAATGGTGAATTCATGCATGTTTTCCCCAACATGATTCTCGATCAGAGCCATTGTTTCTTGGAAAGCCGATTCTCCCCGGTTCTCAATAAGCGCCCGCTTCTCATCGGTGTGGACGGATCGCCCGCCTTGAATTTGATAAACGTTGATTGCGGTTTGCAGCAGTGCCTTGGTCGCATAAACCTTTGCAATCATTCCCTGGGTTTCATCCCTGACGCCGTTCGCCGCCAGGCGAAAGCAGAGGTCTCCCATGACTCGGCCTGCTATCCCATGACAAACGGCTCGGCCAATCCAGGTTTGAATTCGAGGTGCTTCACCGATGGGTTTTCCAAAAGTTGAACGAAACGAGGTCCAACCCCCGGGTTTGTATTTGGTGTGGGTTGAATCAATTTTTTCCGGTTGGCTGGGATCGAGAATGATTTGAGCCAATAATTTGAAAATTTTTGCTGTACTATTAACCCCGATGCCCCCGCGGCCTTTGGCCAGTGAACTGAACGCTTGGGCGAGGCCTTTACCGGGGGGGCCCAGTAAGGTGGTCACGGGGACCCGGAAATCAGTGAGACGGAAGCGAGCATTCCAAAGAAAATCAAAGGCAACTAGGTCGTTTCGTTTCATGCGAAACCCCTCACAATCCTGCTTGGGAATTTCAAGCAGGATCATTGCCGAATCTCGTCCAGGCGGCAAATCTTGGCCCTGAAGCTTCAGCACCAGTACGCAGAGTCCACCATAAACGACATTGGTGATGGGCCATTTAATTCCATTTAACCGGTAGCTTTCGCCGTCCAAGGTGGCCGTCATCGAGAGTTTGCTGGGGTCGGCTCCCACCCCCGGTTCGGTCAACGCAAAAGAGCCAATCAATTCACCCCTGGCCATTTTGGGAAGATAGTAGGATTTTTGTTCTTCCGTCCCGAAATCAAGAATTGGGGTGACCGGACCCAGGAAGTTGTGGACCTCGAACATGACCGCCAAATCGGGGTGAACAAAGGTGAGAGCTCTCAGCAAGGGCCCCAGATCACCCAGTTGGGCCCCACTGCCTCCGTATTGTTGGGGGATTGCCAAGCCAAAAAAACCTCGGGTGCGTAAGCCTTGAATTGTTTGGTCATGGAATAGCATTTTGTGGTGATCGCATAATGTACCGGTTGTTTTTCTTTCCAAAAGAAAGGACAAGCATTGACTCATGACTTCCGCAACGGCTTTGGAGGGGTTGAAGGTGCCGGCAAAAAATTCAACAGCTTTGGCTGAGCCAAAAAGAGATTCCAGTGTCGGAGCCACTCCGCTAAATTGGTTTTCTGCACTGCGATCCGCATCGTCCAGACTTGAAAAAGCGGCGATTTCTTCATCGCTTTTGCCGGCCTGTTTGAGAATGAGATTCACGGCGTTGGTCGCGGGGTGGGTGTCCGTGTGGCTAGGCATGATTGGGCATTGAAATCAAGGGAGTGGGGTTTCGGCTATTCTAGAAGGTC
>JAZABE010000537.1:0-14716 GCA_036137535.1 Planctomycetota bacterium
CTTCTTTGGTTTGTCGTGCAACAACCAGCTCTTCGTTGGTGGGAACAACCCAGATTTGAACTTTTGAGTTGTCAGTTTGAAGCTGAAATTCTTCAGAATTAGGTGAATCGTTTTTCTGATCGCACAACTCAATTCCAAATTCCAACAATTGGTTACATACCGATTTTCGGATCCGGTTGCCGTTTTGACCAATGCCACCGGTAAAAACTAACGCATCAAGCCCTCCCAGTTCGATTAACAGGGAACCCAGGTAACGCCGAATGTCATTGACAAATACCTCGATGGCCAACTGGGCCCGTTCGTTTCCAGCTTCAGCCGCCGCTTCCAAATCACGGACATCTCCACTAACACCACTGATTCCCAATAATCCGCTTTGACTCGCCAGAACCTCAATGACTTGATCAAATGACAACCCGGTCTTGTTCATTACCAGCGAAATCGCATAGGCATCGAAATCACCACAACGGTTGTTATGAAGCAAGCCGGTTTGTGGACTCATTCCCATTGTGGTCATTACACTTTTACGATTACGGATAGCACACAAACTGCTTGAACCACCCAGATGACACGAGATAATCCGCGCATCTTCGCGGCCCAAAAGATCGGCCATTCGTTCGGCGATGTACCGGTGACTGGCACCATGGAAGCCCCAGCGTTTGATCTGGTAATCTTCAGCCCATTCAAAGGGAATTCCATAGTATTGAAGTGAATCCCGGTTCGTTTGGTGAAACCCGGTCTCGAAGGCCGCAACCAACGGGATCTGGGGAAGTTTTTCTGAAAGAATTCTCATCGCGTTGATGTAAGGTGGGTTGTGAGCAGGTGCGACCCCATTCATTTCTGACATCGCGTCCAGGACTTTCTCAGTCACTCGATGAACCCCACTAATTCTGCCACCATGCACTGCTTTAAAACCAATCGCGCTGACTTCGGAAGCATCCTCCAAGCAACCCGTTCCCGGTTCCGTCAACTGAGCAAGGCATTGCTTGACCGCAATTGCATGATCAGCAATCGAAGCTTCCGTTTCGTTACGGTTTTCACCAATTTCAACGAAACAAGGGCTGACCGATTCACCAATTCGCTCAACACCTCCGCGGGCAAGCTGTGTTTCGCTTGCCATGTCAAACAAGCGATACTTGAAACTGGTCGAACCGAGATTGGCTACGAGAACTTTCACGACTGAACATCCTTTTCAAAAATCGAAATGCAAAAAATACTCAAGGTACACTACTAAGCCCATCAGGGTGTGAGTGAACTTGAGCTTGCATTAAAACCCTTCCATCAATCCTTCTGCGGGTCTCGGTATGATGTGACTACCGACCAATTCACCGACTTGCGTTGCCGCATTAGCGCCGGCTTCAACAGCGGCCCGGATACTTCCAACGTCTCCAGTCACTACGGTTGTGACAAGACCTCCACCAATATCAACACGTTTTTCAATCTTGACATTGGCTGCTTTTGCCATTGCGTCGGTTGCTTCTACGAGTCCAACCAAACCTTTGGTTTCAACTAATCCAACTGCATTTTGCATTTTTCTATTCCTTAGTATTTAGTTTGTTAAGTTTTGAGCCTGGACTATTTTCGGGCAGGCGTACTGAACTGTAGTTTAGGAAGGACAGTAGGCAGGTCTTCGTGCGGTCGAGGTACAACTTGCACACTCACCACTTCACCAACCCGACTGGCTGCATTCGCACCTGCGTCAGTTGCGGCTTTGACGGCAGCAACATCACCGGTCACAAAAGCAGAAACAAGCCCGCTGCCGACTTTGTCCCAACCAAGGTATTGAACATCAGCAGCTTTCAACATTGCATCTGATGCTTCGATCAAGGCAATGAAACCTTTGGTTTCGATCATGCCTAATGACTTTAAGGCTTTAGCCATTTCATAGGTCTCCGGAAAAAAGGAAAGTTGTTTCAAACCGTCGTCGAACGCAAGTATTTCTTTGTCGCCGACGTCTGTTTCGTTACTTACACCCACAGGAACAGCCCTGCTTAACTAGTTCAACTGTGTTTGCCAGGTCCAACGCACAGGCGTTGCCCTCATCTGTATCGATATGGACTTCGAGCTTGCTGGTTTCATCAGCTCGAACAAGTAAATCTTCAAAAACCACTGAACACTGCGGTGACTTGATCTTGAGGGACATCATGTCACCTTTTTCGACACCGTAATATTTCGCGTGTTCTTGATTCATATGCACGTGCCGAGCCGCACGGATAACCCCCTGTTTCAACTCAACCGCACCGTTTGGCCCGACCAAAATGCACCCAGGCGTCCCTTCAATATCGCCGCTGTGGCGAACCGGCGCATCGATTCCAAGTGAAATGGTATCGGTAAACGCAAGTTCTACTTGACTGTAGGGACGCGTTGGGCCCAACACACGAACCGTCGGCAACATGCGTTTCCTCGGGCCGACCACCATTACCGTTTGTTTCGCTGCAAAAAAACCGTCCTGATAAAGGTCTTTATCGGGAGTCAAGGTCGCTCCCGGCCCAAAAAGTTGTTCAACGTGCTCATCCGAAAGATGAATATGTCGCGCGGAAATACTGACGACCAGATTCGGGTCCTCTGCCGGAGGTTCATCTCCATTTTGGAAAACAATTTGACGAACGATTGTTTCAATCGTTTCGCGGTCGACTAAGGTTGCACTCATTTTATTGTTCAAAAAGTATTTTTGTTTTTTTTAGTCGCAATTCTGCAAACCCAAAGATTTGCTGAAGCAATCAGTCACTTCAAAAAGTGTATATCCGTTTTAACTGAATCAATCGTTTCCCCCCGAAACGAACAATTTGACACCTGAATCGGTTATTCGCTTTTTCCAGTCGTCATCGATGTCAGAATCAACCACCAGCTTGTCCACAGAACTTAGCTCACATAAACGAGCAAGCGACTTTTTTCCAAATTTCGTGCTGTCCGCGATAATGACAACTTCATCCGCCGCATTCATCATCGCTTTTTCCGTTTCAACCAGAAGGAAATTACTGTTGTAAAATCCATCCTCATGAATCCCAGCAACACTCAAGAAAGCAACTCGACAGTTGAGTTCGGCTAACATCTGGCTCGCGTAGGGGCCGATCGTTGTTCCCGTACGAAGATGGACATTACCCCCAAGAACCACCAAATCGGCTTCGTGATTGGCGATAAACAGGTTGGAAACTGGCAGTGAATTCGTCACTACCTGTAGTTGGCGACCGGCAAGCTGTTGGGCCAATTCAAAAGTTGTGCTGCCGCCATCGAGCAGAATCGTATCACCTTCTTCGACGAGATTTGCAGCCGCTCTCGCAATTTCCCGTTTCTTCTCGATATTTTGCGACTGGCTCCTCTCAAAATGAGGGAGTTTCGGCTCACCCCCAGTGTAAAACACTCCCCCGTGAGTCCGTTTGATCTCACCCAGGTTTTCAAAAAATTCAAGATCCCGTCGAATGGTCGACTCTGAACCCTCCACGATTCGAAAGAGTTCCTGCGTTGCAGCAAACCCCTTAGTGCGTACAAATTCCAGCAATTTGGAGCGGCGAATATCGGTCAATTTCGTTTTCTCGGTTGAAACCAGCGATGACAGTTTCAATTATCGCCCAAGAAAGAACTTTTTCAATCATATAATGACTGTTTTATTCCACTAAATGACTAAATATTTCAATTTTCAATTGGTTAAAGTTGATTTTTTGAAACTTTAACTTCAGACAATTGACGGATGACCTGGGGATAGACCTCACATTCTTGTGCAAACACACGTTTTTGCAGTGTTTCAGCAGTATCCCCCACCTCAACCGGAACGGTAACTTGGGCAATAATCGGCCCATGATCGTATTCATTGTCAACAAAATGCACGGTACACCCCGAAATTTTGCACCCCTCTTGAATGACCGCTTGGTGGACCTTCATGCCGTAAAAACCTTCACCACAAAAATCTGGAATCAAGCTTGGGTGAATATTGATCACTCTGTTTTCGAAATCATCCGGAATTAACACGTGTTTCAGAAATCCTCCCATGACGACCAGGTTCACTTTGGATTGGCGAATTGGCTCAAAAATGGCATCTGAATACTCCTGATCTGTCAGTTCTTTGCGTTTAGGCACCACCGTTACTGGCACATTGTTTTCGGTGGCATAGGTGATTCCCTTGGATTTTGCCGTGCTGGAAACGACCAATCCCACGTCGACATCCAAATCTCCTCGATCAATCCACTTAAAAAGATTGTTCAGCGTTGTGCCACCGCCAGAAATCAGCACCGCAATTCGAAATCGTTTTTCAAGCAATTTTTTTCCATCCAAATAGAACCCAAACCAGTAATTCAATTTCTGATAAAATCGTAGCGTTGTCACCTACCCCAATCTGTTTCCGCTATTCGAGAAAAAAAATGATTCAAAAAAGGACCGTGTTTGCCGCATTATTTAGCTTCGTTTTTGTTTCATCAACATCAGACGCACAAATCAAAAATATCCCTCAAGATGTAATCGACAAAATCGCCAAAGCGATTCCGGAAAAACCTCCTGCCAAGCCTAAAAAACCGCGTAAAGTCCTGCTCTTCTCCAAAACCAACGGATTTCGACATGGCTCTATTTCGGTCGGCGTTAAATCCTTGACGATGCTCGGTGCAAAAACAGGCGCCTACACCGCAATTCACAGCGAAGACGAAACGATGTTTGCCCCAAAAAAACTCAATGAATTTGATTTGGTGATTATGGTTAACACAACTGGTGAGATCTTTCGCCCCAAGAAAATCCCTGCTGACAAGGAAAAGAAGCAGGAAGCACTCGATCGGGAAATTGCCCTAAAACAATCATTGGTTGATTTCGTCAAAAAAGGCAAAGGTCTTGCCGGAACCCACTCGGCGACTGATACCTACAAAAACTGGAAAGAATACAACGATATGATGGGAGGAGCTTTCGATGGACACCCATGGCACATGGATGTCCCCGTTCGAATCCTAGGTGGGGACCACCCACTCACAAAAGTTTTCGGCGGAAAAGGGTTTACGGTCAAAGACGAAATCTATCAATTCCGACCAAACACGGCCAATCCAAAAGACCGTCGAATGTTACTCAGTCTCGCCCCTGATTGGGACGGACTGAAACGGGGAAAAAGAAAAGACAATTTCTACCCGATTAGCTGGATTGCCAAGTACGGTGAAGGGCGAACGTTTTATTGCTCACTGGGCCATCGCGACGAAATTTACTGGAACGAAGACGTACTTGAACACTATTTGGCAGGTTTCCAATACGCGATGGGCGACTTAAAGGCTGATGCCACCCCGGTTGATGTTAACGTAACGCTAAAAGACAAGTCCCTGCGCTGATGCGTCACTAGAACGTCGATCGGTTGACAGCACAAACAGGTGCTGCGGGGATTGATCACGGTCCTTCAACCCATCGATTTCCGGGCAAACGAACTCACACGTTTGGGATCCTCAATGTCGTTGATCCCCACAAGGAATGGAGGACAAACGTTCCGCGCAACTACAACAACTCCGGAAACACCGATGCCAAGTCAACATCATCCTCCATCTCTTTTTGAAGCCGCAACAACTCGGCAAATAATTTCTTCATGATCTTGGCAGATCCAGACTGCCCGGAAAGATCAGACATTTCCTCGGGATCAGTTTCTAGGTCAAACAACTTTGCAACTTTGATCGCTGGGTAAACAATCAGCTTGTATTTCTCCGTCCGAACACTTCGCTGCAATTTCAAATAACCGCCGTAAATCGATCGATAGGGACTCGGTTGTCCCTTGAGCATCGGCAAAATACTGTTGAACTCGACATGCTCCGGTTTTGCAACGCCCGCCAGTTCAAGCGTAGTGGCCATCGTATCCTGTAAATAAATTGGCCCTTTAATGGTCTTACCTTTTTGCACGCCGGGCCCAGAAACCATAAATGGCACCCGTACACTGTGATCGTACATGTTCTGCTTTCCCATCAGTCCGTGATGGCCACAGGCAAGCCCGTGATCGGCAGTGAAAAAAATCCACGTATTATCACGCTCTCCCGTTTCATCGAGCTTTTTCAAAATCCGTTTGATTTGGTCATCCATGTGCGTGATGATCGCGAAATATTCTTGTCGGTGAACTTTGACGCAATGCTCAGTCCTTGGGAAAACACCAAGTTTCTCGTCCCGAAGATCTTGCCCATTCCCCATCCCATCCTTGTGTGGATAAAGAGGCAAAAAGTTTTTAGGAAGCTTTACCTTTTCGAGCGGATATCGGTCCACATACTTTTTGGGGCTTTGACGGGGATCATGTGGAGCGTTGAACGCAACGTACATAAAAAAAGGTTTGTCCTGTTGCTGGGAATCCTCTAAAAAATCAACCGCATCATCGCCAACCACTTCGCTCCAATGTTTACCACCTTTCCAGAATCCACCGAACTTTGGATCATACGGTGACCAAGGGTCTGTTCCATCGGCCTTGGGGCGTAAGTAGCCGGCAGGAGTTTGATTGGGCATCCCACCGCGAATATGGGTCGCGACATCAAATGCCAGTTCCGCCTTGGCACGGCAATGCCATTTACCCGTAAAGTAGGTTTTGTATCCCGCACCTTTCATGTACTCGCTCCACCAGCGACCCGCCTTCCGCTCTTGCTCACTCTTGCTGTGAACTTTTTGAGCACGCCAAACAAAACGCCCAGTATTGAGCATCGTCCGACTCGCTACACAAACAGCTCCACTCCAGGACCCCATATTAAAACAATGGGAAAAAGTCGTTCCCTGGCGGGCCAATTGGTCTAGTGCCGGTGTTTGAATTTCTTCATTACCAAACGCACGTACCGTCTCATAGCATTGATCGTCGGCAAAAATAAATAAGACATTAGGCTTTTTGGCTTTGTCGTTCGCATTAACCAAACCCGAAAACTGGACACAAGCAAATAACCAAAAATACGTCAACAACCGGCACTGGGAATTCATTTTTTATCGCCTCTTGAATAGTGGATTCGTCATTATAAACGCATACGTCCATCTTCACAGCGTTAGCAAACCAAATCCGCCTCGAAATTTTTTAGCAGTCAAGCGAACAGCTAAAATCATTAGTCATTGCCCAGAACTCAGATGAAAACTTCAACCATGAATCACAAACAGTCTATTCCAGACGATTGATTTCCATATGGGTATGCGCTGCACTTGAACTCCTTGCTTGTAATGCCTTTGACTTCGAGAATTCATCATAAAGCCGGTTGTTTTTTTCCGGGTCGACCGGTCCCGCATGAACATAGAGCAAATACCGCAACACCAAAGGAGATTCTTTCTGCAAATTGATCGCCCTATTCATTCCCGGAGCAGCACCCATCCAACCATCTGCTCGCACGTGCCAACCCGTCGGCTGCCCTATATTTTCTGCATGGTCAATGTAGGCAATCCCTTCCTGTACCTCTTCTTGTAACAAGTGAGAATACTGGACTCCTGAATAATCCATCCATTTGGCAGATTTGCCAAAAATATTTTTCTCACCGGTGGCCAATTCACTGTTGGTTAACTTTCCCCCACCCCAATACTCAGCAATCTGTCGACTCACACGTATCGCCAGAAAACCGAAATTGGTTTGTTGAAGTTCCAACTCATCTGAAGAGGGAATGAACATTGATTGCAATTCCATCAACCAACCAGTTTCATCAACCGGTTTCATTTCAACTAACAATTGCTGCTTCAGCAATGGCCGAGGATCATGGCCATCCAACCATGCCAGCTCACAACCAAATCGGGCGAACTCGTTCCCATCCTGGATGGCTAACCAGTCCGTCTGCTGGATTCGGGTCCCCGTCCCATCCGCCCAGAAATTATGGCCAAAAACCTTGTGATGCGCGAACCAAATAGAACGATGTTGGTAATGATTGGGTGCACCCGGATGCCCCATCCGTGTGAGACTCTCTCCCGATGGACCGATCGCGGGATAAAAAAAAGGCCGGGGATAGGAGGGCCCGAAATGCCAACGTGTTTTTTCCTGACCATTAATCAAAAATTGAAACTGGTGATCAGGAAGTGGAATGACTTCACATTGTTTTTTCATCGATCACTCCAAGTTTGCTATTATTTCGTCTTCTCGACAAACTTAACTTCAAATACCTTAGGCCAAAGTTTTCCCGTTAGATAAAACGTGTTGGTTTTCTCGTCTACCGCAATCCCGTTCAAGCAAGCCTCTTTGTCTCCCGATGGGGGATTCAGCAAACCTTCCAGTTCAATTCGAGCGCTGACCCTGCCCGTCGCAGGAATAATCTGAAGGATGTAATCTTCGTGCCAAACATTGGCATAGATGCGTTTATCATAATACTCAAGTTCGTTGATTTCCGAGATTTTTCGTTTTCCATCCCGCACTGTAATTTTTTCCACAACCGTGAAAGTATCTGGATCCAAAAACCGAATCGTCGAGGTACCATCGCTGTGGATCAGGTAGTCAGAATCGGAAGTTAATCCCCAACCGTCAAATGGGAAATCTCGTTCTTCTATTAGCTCCAACGAATCCTTGTTGTAGACCAACATTTTTTTGTTTTGAAAAGTCAACTGATAAATCTTGTTTCGATAGACAGTGATCCCCTCGGCAAAGTAACTCGCGGGCAGTGGCTTTTTGATTATTGGATTTCCCGATGCAATCTCAACCAGGCGAATAGTCGATTCCTTCAGCCGACCCGTGCTTTCGTAAAGCCGGCCATTATCAATCAAAAGTCCTTGGGTAAAGGCGGTGGCATCATGCTCATACTCGTTGACTACCTCATACGTCAGAACAGGAGCCGTAGAAGGAGGAATCCGCAGATAGGTTTGCACGGCCATGCTGCCAAAAAAAATCCCTCCAAAAATGAACCAAAGGAATCTCCGGTTAGAACTTACAGGAATGCTCTGATCGTCGATCATCCTGTCGCTGGGTGAAGTAGTAACCTTGGGCTGAGGAGCTCCTTTTTTCTTTCTTTTCGTTTCTTTCGCCATAAACAGTCTTGGATTGTATCCGGTTGCAGATTCTCAGTGCATTGAAATTGCACAATGGTTTAAGGTTTCAAAGTTAACCTTGGAACCGTTGATGATAACCCAACGCCGGGGGTGCTTTCAGGTCCCTTCCGAGGAAGAGCCACCTCCCCCGAAGGTTCTCGAACCGAGTTCATCAAGGAACCGGGAACACAGGACTCTCCAAGGCTTCTGTGTTGGGCGTTTCACACCATGGCCTTTCCGAAGGGAACTTCCTACCCTGATCAACTCAAAGCCCAAGGAAAACGCTGGTTCTCGAATTTTTTGGCGAATATCCCCCCCCAAATTAAAAATTGAGGGAGTTAAACTCGAATTAATTCCCGTTTTATGTTGATTTGTCGTGTTGATCCTGCTGTAATCGGAAAGAGAAAGAAGATTGTGAACCTGGGTATTTCGATAACGATTCGAGGAGAATCCTGATGGTGTTCAAGCTCTTTTCACACAAAGCCTCTTGCGGTAGCTGTGGTGAAGCCTTCGAAGATATTGAACCGATCCACATCAAACAAAAAAAACAAATCAGGCAAAATCTCTTACTTGCGAAATTTCGATGCCCCAAATGTGACCTGAAATTTCACGGAAAATGCGGCAACGTTGGCAGCGCCACACCCAACGGCGCCATCGTAAGCTGTGCCGGCTGCAAGCATAAGTTCCAGCAGGAACTTCCCTTTATAATCCTAAAGAACTAGCTGCTCTTCCAGGACTCTACCTTAACTACTTGGTAATCCAGAGGTGAGTTGGAGTAAGCCGAAATCGCAAACCGGTTGTATTCAACGCAGCCTCAACCAGTTCGTTGACCGTTGCTTTTTTTACATCGATGGTAATTCGCTGTTTCAAAATTTGCTCCAATTCTTGCGAAAACTTGAGATCGACTCCACGGTTCTTTGCGATTGTTGCCAAGATCTGCCCTCGGCTGGCAGTCGTATTTAAATTGAAAACATCCCGACTCCCACTTTTGACTGCCGTTTTCCATTTGCGTTCAGGAATCAAGTCCTGGCTGATGCTTTTCAACTCTGCAATCGGTCCCCGTACGAACAGGTCGTTACCACGGACAACCGTTCGGGATTGTCCCAGTTTCCGGTTGGAAATGATTTGTTCAATTTTACGTTGATCTGATTTCCGGTAGCGCAACGTTAACAGCTGACTGTCACCGAGTTCAAGAAGCTGAACGACCATAGAATCTTCATCGATCACAAACGTAAGCCCCAAAGTGGAAAGCAGAAAAGTCGCCTGTTCCCACTTAGCCAATCTTGGCAACTTGTTGGCAGACCATAAGTCGTGAGGAATTAAATCGATATTCTGAATCTTCAATCCCAAATTCGAAAACAAGACAGCCAGGGTATCGCGAGGAGCTGAAAGAAAATTCCATCCGAATCCTGAAACTTCTCCAACAATTTTTTGAATCGCAGCTGAAAGATTTGAAAACCGATAGGCCTGGTGATTTCTCAAAACCAAAAGCCTCAAGACTTTTTCACGGGGCCCGATGTAGACAAATGAACCAACATTGATAGCCAGTGCATCAATCTTCACCGCGACTTCATCAATCGTTTTACCCAGCGGCTGTAGGTTGGTTGGAAAAGGGATTTTTTGAGACGGATCAATCTCGGGGTCTAGAAAAATGGCAACACGGGAGTTTCGGCTCAATCCTCCAAGGTCGTCTTTCAATATCCCATTGGAGGAAAACTTGACTTTCTGGTTCAGCGCCTCCCTAAATGCCCCCCCGGTTTTCCAGCTTTGACCAGACGACTGGGTACAGACACAGATCCAAAACCCACTGCCAATGACAGTGCTCAAAAAAAAACTCGACACTGGACCCGAAACTATTTTCCACATAAAAATCCTGAAATCGCTCCTTTGCACTCAACGCTTGACCTAAACCCTGCTTGCGAGACCAACGTTGATTACACTCAAATTTCAGGAATTCAAAAACCCGTTTTTGGCTTTTTCGATTCAAATTAGAAATCTTTTTGGTTTCTTGACGATTCTGACTTCTTTTTTCACTTAAAAACTTATCATCTGAACTTCCGGGAAAACGAACTGATGGCATCTCGGCTCATAGCCAAGTCAATCCAGAAATCTTAAGATGGGAATGCTGACCAACTTTGCGCCCAAATTGCCAAGGAAATCCAAAATGAAAACATTCTCTCTATTTTTGCTTGCACTCAATTTGATGATCCTTGGTGGTTGCACCAAGGATCCGGGAACAGCAGATGTCGAATTTAAACCCGCACTCAAAAATCCACCTCCAGGCTCTCAGCCCACAAAATCCATGTCTGAAGGAATGCAAATGGATCCCACCAAACTAATGCTCCAAAGGTTGGACAAGAACCGCGATGGCGAAATCACCAAGGATGAATTCACAGATGAGAGTGTAGAACGTTATGACCTAAACCAAGATGGAAAAATTTCCATCGAAGAACTCAAGAAAAGAAATTCCGAGATTAGCAACAAGGGTTTGACTTTTCTGGGTTCTGATCCTGACAAGGGCAAAAAAGTGAAAAAGTAATGTAACGTATCAACATTTAAACAAAAAAGACGCACCCAGTCGGTACGTCTTTTGATCTAGCTGAACTCTAGATTTTCTCACTAATCCTGGTTGGGGATATTTCGACCCTCGAATCCTTGTTTCCCTGGATTACTCTGCATGTCATCGATAATTTTCTGCATCTCAGGAGAGGTCGTTTCTTTTTCCTTAATCGCCCCTTTTCCTTCAACGCCAGCATCACAGCCAACCAATCCAATTGTCAAAAACAGTGTGCAAAGGCCAATAAAACATCCGATTTTCTTCATGGGTATCTCCATTAGATAAAAAATGATAGGTGATTGTATCGTTTAAGCCACCAAAGCTCAACTCAGTTTGAAAGCGACGACAACCGATGCCAATGAGTTGCTTCCAACGGACGGCCCAACGTCTCATAAAACGAGACGAATTTATCGCAATTCTCCTTCGACAATTCACTCTTTAAAAGAAGAGCTTGTAACTCCTTGATCCGATCAGTGCCTACGGCATCCCTGATCTCCTCACCCAATCGTCTATATTTTAAGGCGTTTACAGGATCGCCAAGTGATTTCAGGCACGTTTCCAGACGGAAATAGATGGACGGGTCGATCGGCCCCGGCCAGATCGACAGTGCTTTTTCAAAAGACTGAAACGCCTGTTTTGGCTCATTTCGGTAATCTTGCTCGACCACTCCTTTTTGCCGCCAGTACTCAAAATATTGCTGCCCCTTCCAATAGGTATGAAGTTCTGAAGCAAGCTCGATTTCACCATTTTCAAGATAAACATTGATAGCCGTGGTCAAGTAAAGCGGATCAGACGGGTCTAATTTTTCAGGATCGAGCTCATCCAAAATCAACTTTGCCTGTTTTCCATCCAACCGCAAATAAAACCAGTAGGCTAGTGCAACTTTCGGCATTTGATCGTCGGGGTCAGCATCACGGAAAGCTAAAATCCGTTTCGCACTTGATGAAATATTGGTCTGATATAAACCTTCAACCCGTAAAAGCCTGTCTGTACCCGAATTAAAAGTCTCCGTTGCAAACTGACTGAGAAACCAACTCTTTAAAACCGAGAATGTCTCCTTGCGACCAGAAGCCAATTCAATCATCTGCTCAAACAGGGGCTCGACCAAGCTTTCCCGGCTGGTACAACAATAAATCCGCATCAGTGACTGGTAGGACTCTGCATGGTCAGGAAACATTGCAATCGCTTTTTTTAGCGATTTTTCTGCACGCGTCGGTTCGAGGCGGTCAAAAAAGTAAATCGAGGCCTCGTGGGTTCGGGCGATAAGCCCCTCCTCCACAGTGTCTGGAATTTCCTCCAATGCTTCCAATGCTATCTTGACCCTTTTAGCTCCTTCGACCGACTGATCTTTAAATATCGATTCAGCAAAAACCAACAACGCTGGATAATGATTTCGTTTTAGCGCCAGAGATTTTTCTGAAAACACACGAGCTTCGAGATATTGACCTTCTTCCAAAGCAGCTTTCGATTTTTCGAATAACTGGTTGGCCTGATAATTCGAATAGGCATAAATCCCATAACCGACTCCGAGAGCGGAGATGCCCAAAAGCAAAACCACGACAACTGCAGTCCGCTTGTTCATGTGCCTCACCTTAATCCAAATATCAAATTCAACAACTTCCCTGGCACTCCTTTTTCCAGCAACGGATCTCGACTTACTTTACCTTTTTTTCCAAGATCCTGATTCCAACTTTACCGATTCATCGTTTGACTTTAATAACCAGGTCGCTCCGGTTTCCAATCTTCCAAATTTCGAGTCCATTCCGTTTCTCCACTTCACCGTAACCTCGACCGATTTAGCCTGCCCAACGCCGATATGCAATCTTTGATCTCCTGATGAAAGGTAACTTTCGCCTTTAACAACAGGCAGGGTAATTTCCTGATCATCTACTTGGATCACAACTTCTGTTCCAGTTAAATCATTGCGCAAAACGTCCAGCAACTGTATTTGGATGTACCGGTTATCTGTTTCGGTTTCATTCAACAGGATCGCCAATGGTGCATCTAAGTGGCCGACAGCAATATCGACATCTCCATCGTTGTCAAAATCACACTGGGCAACACCCCGTCCCGCAAATGTCTTTTGAAAATAACCTCCAGCCTGTGAACTGATGTCAAAAAATCGGCAACTCGCGTTGTTGATGATTTGAGGCGTTAATCGAAACGGGGAAACATTCTCGCCCAACACATGTCCGTTGGAAATAAACAGGTCAAAATCCGAGTCATTGTCATAGTCAATTGGGATGGTTCCAAACCCGATAAAATCAAAGCTCAATGCCTTGATTCTACTTTCGTAACTCGCGTCTTTGAAATAAAGCTTGTCCTGGTTGAGGTACAGAGTGTTTTTGTTTTTGTAGTAGTGTGTCAAAAACAAATCAATGTGACCATTGGAGTCAAAATCCCGTACGGCAAAACCCATGGTGGCTTCGGCTAAGCCATTCTTTGATGCAGCCAATCCCACGTCCTCTGCAACGTTCGTGTATCGAAACTCACCTGGATTTTTCTGATAAAAAGCGTTCCGTGTTAAATCACTCCCGATATAAATCTCGGGGATACGATCATGGTTAAAATCAGCAGCACAAACGACCAAGCCTTTCGATTGGTAGTCAATACCAGCTTCTCGATGAATTTCGCGAAAACGACCGTCACCCAAGTTTTCGTAAATCAAATCGTTCGTCGCTGCATAAGTTCCGGGACCACAATAACCAGCCACGCCGTCGTAATCACACCGATGATGATTCTGAACCGTCCAATCGATATAACTGGCTACGAAAACATCGAGATCACCATCGCCTTCTAGATCCACTAGGACACAGCTGGCACTCCACCGTGGTTCTTGAGCAATCTCTCCAACCGCCAGCCGCTCAAAGCTTCCATCCCCCTGGTTAAGCAACCAGTAATTCTGCCCAAAATTGGTAACAAAAACATCGTCAAAACCATCTCGGTTCAGATCCCCAACAGACAGCCCTTGTGAGAATCCTTTCCCGTCTTTGGAAACAAACGAGGTAACATTTTCAAACCGATTACCATCACAATTCCTATACACTTGGTTAAGGTGCGAAGACGTTCCCGATAGGCTGTCGCCGTTAGCTAAATAAAGATCTAAGTAGCCATCAAGATCAAGGTCAACCCAGGCAATCCCACTACCCATGACTTCTGGAAAATAATAACGGTCGACAACCCGATCGCGAAACAACCTGTATTCCACTCCAAGCTGCACAGCTCGATCGACAAAAACAGGGCGAGTAAAGGTCGCTT
>JAZABE010000538.1:0-1213 GCA_036137535.1 Planctomycetota bacterium
AGTTTTCTGCTAAATTGCTGTGAGAACTGATTCAAACTTAATGGTTGATTGGCATGATACTCACCCCGATAGATTTTTCATGGTTTCGGATAGCCCTGTGGGTTGGTGTTTGTTTGGGGGTAGGTCACCTGCGTTGCGTTGGTACAGACGACCTGAAAGATTTACAAACCGTTGCGGAAAAAAGTGGGTTTACCGCGACTTGCCTGCACCGAGAATTGCTTGAATTTCAGGACCAGCTCGCGGGCTTGGCCAAACATGTGTCCACGATCGAGGTCGGGCGAACGGTTAATGGTCGTTTGCTGCAGGCCACGGTGGTTGCCCGCCCTGCTTACCAGCCTGGGAACCGGCAG
Source organism: Planctomycetota bacterium (assembly GCA_036137535.1). Lineage (GTDB taxonomy): Bacteria > Planctomycetota > Planctomycetia > Pirellulales > Pirellulaceae > JABAAE01. The sequence goes on from JAZABE010000538.1 coordinate 351, forward strand.
GACCCGCGAATGGTTGTCTTGTTACTGGGGAACATCCATTCGGGAGAGTGCGCTGGGAAAGAAGGGCTATTGATGCTGCTCAGGGAGTTGGCTCAACAACCGGAGCATCGTTGGCTGAAAAATTTGGTGATTGTCTGTTTGCCCAATTATAACGCCGATGGAAACGATCGATTCGGAAGAAACGAGCTGCATCGGCCCGGGCAGATCGGGCCTTCCAACGGCATGGGCTTGCGCGAAAATGCTCAGCAGTTGGACCTGAATCGGGACTTTGTCAAGATCGAGTCACCTGAGGCGCGGGGGCTGGTCAAGCTGATCAACCTGATTAATCCCCACCTGTTTATTGACTGTCACACCACCAACGGTTCACGCCACCGGTACCCGTTGACGTACGACATCCCCCACAACCCAACGACCCCAGAGGCGTTGCGGGAATTTATGCGCAACCAGATGATGCCCGAGGTGACTGCAGAGTTGGAGAAAAAAGAGATTTCGACCTTTTATTATGGCAATTTCAGTCGGGATCAAACGCGTTGGATGACTTACGGTCACGAGCCCAGGTACAGCACCGAGTACGTTGGATTGCGGGGCCGATTGTCGGTCCTCTCGGAAGCTTATTCTTATATTCCTTACGTAGACCGGATTCGCGCGTCGAAAGAATTTGTGACCGCCTGCATCGATTTTATCCATGGCAATGGGGGCAAGGTGCGGGACCTGCTCAAACGAATTGAGTCCAATGCTAACACTGAAAAAAAAGAGCTTTCCCTGTCCTCGGAAGTGCGCCCATTCGCAAAAAAATTCACTCTTAAAGGTTATGAAGGAAACACGGATCGCCCTAGGGACGTTGAGGTTGATTTCTTTGGAAA
>JAZABE010000539.1:0-1379 GCA_036137535.1 Planctomycetota bacterium
TAATGCCCTGGTTTTTTAATGCCCTGGTTTTTTAATGCCCTGGTTTTTTGATGCCCTGGTTTTTTGATGTCATGGTGATTGCAACCAATTCAGTGCTGACTTTTTACCCTGACGTTCCTGGGTTCCGCCACACAACCGGTCAACGAAATCAGGCAGATTTCAAGACCGCCTGAACCACGTGACCGTGCACATTTGTCAAACGACGCTCCAGTCCGTTGTGGTAATAGGTCAAGCGTCGATGGTCGAGTCCCATCAAGTGCAAGATTGTCGCGTTGAAATCATGAACACTGGTTGGATCCACAGCGGCTTTATACCCAAACTCGTCGCTTTCCCCGTAACTCACCCCAGGCTCGACACCCGCCCCAGCAAAGAAGCAGGTAAATGCGCCCGGGTTATGATCCCGGCCCGTCCCATTGGCCTGCAAAAAAGGCATTCGACCAAATTCCGTTGCCCAAACCACCAGGGTTTGCTCAAGCATTCCTCGTTGTTTCAAGTCAGAGATCAACGCGGCAGTTGGCTGATCCATGATTTCAGCCTGCTGGGCATGCGTTTTCAAAAGGTTCGCATGAGAATCCCAGTTGGTAATCCCGTTCCCCCCCGAGGGGTCACTGCCGTTAAACAACTGCACGACCCGCACACCTTTCTCCAGTAAACGACGAGCCAAGATGCAGTTCCGGGCATACTCTCCTCTTAATACGCTTCCTCCCTCGACACCGTAAGCTTCCAGTGTTGCTGGTGTTTCGTCGGAAATTCCCATCACTAGCGGAACTGACGTTTGCATTTTTCCAGCTAACTCGTAACTGGCGATACGACCTGCCAAGTTCGTGTCGCCAGGAAATTGCTCCAGGTGCCGAGCATTCATTCTCTTCAAGAGTTCAATGGTAGCCCGGTCGGCACTGCCGGAAAGTGAACCGGGGCGCTCGAGGTTGTTGGGTGGATTCTTGGCATTGAAGTCCGTCGCCTGGAAAGCTGCAGGTAAAAACCCGTTGCCGAAATTATTTTTACCACTGCGAGCCAGTCCCCGCGGATCGTTAATGGCCACAAATGCTGGCAGTTCCTGGTTTTCCGTACCCAACGCGTAGGTTGCCCAAGCCCCAAACGATGGAAAGCCTTCCATCGTGAACCCGGTGTTCATAAAGTTCTCACCTTGCGGGTGAGCGCTGGTTTCAGTCGAAAGCGCGTGAAAAAAAGCAAAATCGTCCACTAGTTTTCCCAAGTGAGGCAACAGACGCGAGACCCGCTTTCCAGTTTCCCCCTGGGGCTGGAATGCCCAAAAAGGTTTGGCGATATTTCCCGAGGGCCCCTCAAACGTCACCGCCGGAAGGCCCGGCGGCTTCTGACCATGGAGTTTTTCCAAGGCTGGCTTGTAATCAAACGTG
>JAZABE010000540.1:0-1092 GCA_036137535.1 Planctomycetota bacterium
CACGATCGTGCCGATCAGTATCAACAGGATTGGAAATCCGATCATTGCAAGAACGGTCGCAAATCTGGGAAGGTTTTCTTGGTGTTCGTCGGGGCCCACATCAAATTCAGCCGGTGGTGCAATATAGAGTTTTTCAGACATCTTCTTGGGGAGCCAGATGCCACAAATGATCGCTGTCGGCAAGCCGACGATACAGCCAAACAGAATAACCCACCCAAGACCAACGCCAAGTTCATATGCGACCCAAACAGGCCCAGGAGTAGGGGGAACAAACGCATGGGTTACCATTAATCCTGCCAGCAACGGCAGGCCAAATGCTAAGACCGATTTACCTGTCTTTTTAGACAGTGCATAGAGAATCGGTGCCAAAATAACCAACGCCACATCAAGGAATACTGGGATTGAAATAATGAATCCAGTGACAACCATTGCCCAGGATGCTCGTTTTTCACCAAACAATTTCAACAGTGATCGAGCTAAACTTTGAGCCCCTCCAGAATGTTCCAATAACGATCCAAAGATTGCCCCGAGGCCAATGATCGTTGCAATAAATCCAAGGCTGGATCCCATCCCACGCTGGATCTCCATACCAATGTTTGTCAGTTCGAGATCACCGGCACCGCCTGTCAATTCTTGTGACGAGCCGATCGCAACAAACAAACTTGCAAGCATCAGTGCCAGAAATGCCTGGACCCGGAGACGCAAGATTAAAAAGAGAAGGAGTGCGACAGCCGCAATCATCAAACACAAAAGATACGTTAGTGAAAGCGAATCCTTGGCAGCCGTGTCACCAAACAGGATGCCCTGCTGACCAAGCAGAATAAAGCATCGATTCATTGGGGTGCAGAGATCAAACATGAGAATGGTATTGAAGGATTGGTTGAAGGTGGAGATTCAAAGAACCGACGATCATTATGATAAAGTTCCGGTGTAACCAAAACGACTGCGACCTCGGCATTCTTTTTCAAAACCGTCATGCCATGAGCAGTTTTTCGGCTGGAAAAGGATGATCCCTCCCGTCACGTACTCCTGAAGCGTACCATGCTTTCAATTATGAAAGCACTTATGCTCTCAACTCCAGGTGCCCTCGCG
>JAZABE010000541.1:0-4641 GCA_036137535.1 Planctomycetota bacterium
AGTTTGAAAAAGAAAATCCCGAACGAGGAGTTCACCATCCTCATCCAGAAGCCCTTTGTAGTGATCGGAGACGAAACCCCCAACAAGGTTCGCCAGCGAGCGACCAACACGATTCAGTGGGCAGTCAAGAAATTGAAACAGGACTATTTCAAAGAAGACCCAAATCACATTATCGATATTTGGCTTTTTAAGGACAAAGGCAGTTACGAAAAGTATTGCCACCGGTTGTTTGGCTCCGAGCCGTCGACGCCTTATGGTTATTACTCGTCCGCCAATAGGGCCTTGGTCATGAATATTGCGACTGGAGGGGGCACTTTGGTTCATGAAATTGTTCATCCCTTTATTGAATCCAATTTTCCACGATGCCCTTCGTGGTTTAATGAGGGACTCGCTTCTCTGTACGAACAATGCCGCGAGGAGAATGGCAGGATCATGGGTTTGACCAACTGGCGATTGCGCGGTCTGCAAATTCACATCAGGGACAATAAAGTCCCGTCGTTCGAAAAACTATGTTCGACGTCAAGATACGAATTTTACCAAGAGGATCCCGGCACTCATTATTCCCAAGCCCGTTACCTTTGTTATTACTTGCAACAAAAAGGGAAGCTCCGTACTTTTTATCACCAGTTTGTGAAAAATATCGAACAGGATTCGACGGGTGCTCTTACCTTGAAAATCGTCTTGGCGGAGAAAGACCTAGATCGCTTTCAGGAAAAATGGGAACGCTATGTGATGGGGCTTCGATTTTGAACGTTGGGGCGATGACCGGTTTGTTACTCCAGTTCACCAAACCCTAAAATCACTGCGTGTCGCGACTTAAAATGGGACTGAAAGTGATTCCGAAATTTTTTCCAACGAAAGAACCACTTCATCATTGAGTGGTATGCCGTTGGTTTTTCGGTCCTGAATTGCATCCTCTTCGGGCTCACCGGGTACCAACACCGGTTGATCTGGAGTGGTAGGTTTTGCTGATTTGATGGCCGAGATCCAGGCCTCAATGCGGGTTTTGTAAGATTCAAGCTCGGAAAATGCCTCTACCTGAAAGGCACCAAACAAGTGACCGAGTCCACCGCCAAAAAGAGCTCGGGGCGAAGTTTCCGGGAGCATGAAATGGGGGCCAAACGGACCGAAGGCTGAATCACCGAGTACCGCCGAGAGAATATCGGTTAAAGCACATAAGCAATAACCTTTGTGGACTCCATGCTCTGCAAGGGAGCCAATAGGTAGCATTGCGTAAGGTTTTTCGCCACCGATATCGAAGGGATTGGTTGTATGTTCACCTTGGTCATTGATTCCCCATCCGATAGGGACGGGGCGTTTTTCCCTTTTGGCAATTTCAAATTTTCCATAGGAAACATTGCTAGTCGCCATATCAATCAAGATAGGGAATTTTCCTGGATTTGGAATTGAAACAGAAAATGGATTGGTGCCCAGCATGGGCTGTTTTGAGCGGGCAGGTGCAACTTGCGAGGTTGCATTAGACATGGCCCACCCAACGAGGTTTTGTTCAGAAGCAATCTTGGTGTAGTAACCGGCAATCCCAAAGTGGTTGGAGTTCTTGACACTGATCCAGGCAGTACCTGATTCCACCGCTTTTTTGACACAGAGCTGATTGGCAACTGGAGCGACCATGATTCCCAATCCACCATCTCCGTCCACAAGTGCCGTGGAAGCCGTTTCGCGAGTCACCCGGATATTAGGGTTTGCTGGAGCGATCTTGTTCTTGAGCCATTTTACATAGACCCACAGTCTGGCAATCCCGTGAGAATCGATTCCTCTCAGATCACTTTCACTGAGTACTGCCGCTCCCTGTTGTGCATTTTGCTCATTGCAACCTAGTTTTAGAAAAACTTCTCGAGAAAAATTAACCAATGTTTCAAAATTGAATCTAGATTGTTGACTCATCACCTAATGCATTTGGAAAAAAATTTGATTTGAAAAGAACCAAAAGTAGCAATCTTATGCTACCTCGACCATCTCCGCAGCCTACTGTGGGTTTAAAACGATGTGGTTAAACTGATAGCGGGGAGCAAGCTGTGGTGAAAACCAAGGGAAAGCCCCTTAAATCAACGGATAAACGCCGAGCAAGCCAAGACGGGCTCTAGGTTTTTGACAGTCTTCATCGTGGGAATATTAACTTAACCAGGTCGTTGTCTCGTTGACACCGATTGGCTTGGCCACGAGATTGGAGTCGCCGGGAATCAACTGGATAAAGCTCGACAGTTAGAATGACGGGCAGTGCGAATTTGCTCTGAGATTCTAGGAAAAGCAGGCAGCGAATGCAGAGGGGCCGGTCCTCGAAGATGCTGATGGATTACGGTCATTTCAAAAAATTGCAAATAGAATTTGGAAGATGAATTTTCTGACACTCGAAACGACTTGTGATGAAACCGCAGCAGCGATTGTTACCGATCAGCTGACGGTTCTTTCATCGGTCGTTGCTTCCCAGGAAGAACTCCACGAAAAATTTAACGGCGTGGTTCCAGAAATTGCGGCACGGGCCCACGTAGAGCGAATTCTTCCTGTGATCCAAGAGACGTTGTCGCGGGCCAATCTCAAATTGAATGACCTTTCGGCAATCGCGGTTGCCAACCAACCCGGCCTCTCGGGTTCGCTTCTGATAGGCCTTTCAGCGGCCAAGGCTCTGGCCTATTCAGCCGGGCTGCCTTTGATTGGAATTAATCATCTTCATGCCCATGTTTACGCTTGCAAGATTGCTGCCCAGCAGGAAATTTTTCCGTGTCTTGGGTTTGTGGTCAGTGGAGGGCATACCAATCTATTCCAATGTGAGAATGCAATTTCGTTTGAACACCTTGGAGGTACGATTGATGATGCGGCGGGTGAGGCTTTTGATAAAGTGGCAACGATGCTCGGGTTCCCTTACCCGGGAGGGCCCCATGTTTCGGCTGCCGCTTCCAACGGCAATCGCAAAGCTTATCGGTTTCCACGTGCGTTTTTGAGTGAACCTGACCGGTTGCAGTTTAGCTTTAGCGGACTGAAAACCGCGGTGCTCTATCAGCTTCTTGGCCCCGGAAACTCTGATGTTTCAAAGATTAAGATTGACGATCAGACTCGGTCCGATGTTGCCGCCAGTTTTGAAGCCGCTGTGGTTGATTGTCTTGTGGGCAAAGCATTTCACGCGATCCAAAAAACCGGATTGAGACGAATTTGCGTTGGCGGTGGAGTTGCTGCCAATCGATTTTTGCGCAGTGAATTTGCATCTCGATGTGCTCAAGAGGGCGTTGAATTGCATATTGCACCGATGGAACTCTGTACTGACAACGCTGTCATGGGAGCGATCGCGGTTGAAAAATTTCAGGCGGGGCTTTTTGAAGACCTTGATTTGGATGTTGTTGCAGGATTAGTTCGTTGATCTGCCGTTTCCCGGCACCAGTTTGGTAGAATAAAAGGTTGTGTTTGAACCTTCGATCCCAGTTTTCAACTTGGCTTCCCACTTGAACGTTTGCCATTGTTATCACCGCCGTTGCTTCAGGAATTCACGTTTGGGTTGGACCCTAGTCGTGCTCTGCGTGGTTTGGGGATTGGCAGGATGCAGTCCCGAAGAGGAAGCGGACCGGCAGTCCCCAATTTTGAGGCAGATGGACCCAAGAAACTCAAGCAATGATGCGCCATTTTTTTCGGAGGTTTCCTCGCAATTGGGTTTGAATTTCAAGCATCGTCTCGGAAAGCCCAGTAAATACCATTTCCCAGACATCATGGTTGCCGGGTGTGGTGTGATTGATTTTAACCAAGACGGTCTCATGGACCTGATCTTGGTGAACAGCGGAGACTTGGAGGAAGTTTTTTCGGGGCAAGTTCGAGGACGTGAAGAAAATCAAAACCGAATTTTTCGCCAGACGGACCAGGGTACCTTTGTTGATGTGACTTCCCAAGTCAAGTTGTCCGGCTATGGCTATGGCTGCGGCGTTGCTGTGGGAGATGTCAATAACGATGGGTTCGACGACATCTATTTTGCGAATTTTGGTGACGACCGACTATTGCTTAATTTGAACGGAGAATCCTTTAAAGACATCACGATTGAAAGTGAAGTTCAGAATCCTTCCTGGTCCTCTTCTGCGAGCTTCATCGATTTTGATCTGGACGGAAAGCTTGATCTGTTTGTAACCAATTACGTCAGCTACATTGCCGAAACGAATTGTGCCAATGCCGGTGATGCCGAGGATTTTTGTAATCCTAGGGTTTTCAAAAAAACGGTTGATAAACTTTTTAGAAATGTTTCCGATGATCAAGGGATCCGGTTCCAAGACGTGACCAGCGAAATGGGGATTGCTGGGAAAAGCGGTCCTGGGCTGGGAGTGATTTCTCGGGACTTTAATCACGACGGTTACCCGGATATTTACGTTGCCAATGATGGGTGGGAAAACTTTTTGTGGATCAATCAAGAAGGTAAGACTTTTTCTGAACAGGGTGGCCAACTGGGATGTGCTATGAGCCTCAAGGGAAGCGCTCAGGCAGGGATGGGTGTGGCAGCGGATGACCTGGATCACAATGGCACGCTTGATATCGTGGTAACCCATCTCAATGGGGAAACGAATGCCGCTTATTTGGGGGAACGGTCGAGAGGAGAGGCATTGTTTTTTACTGAATCGGGTTCCACTCAGGGGATCCAGAAAATCAGTA
>JAZABE010000542.1:0-7636 GCA_036137535.1 Planctomycetota bacterium
GCTGGTAGGTCGCCGACATCACGATCATTTTTTGCATCGCTTTCACATCCCAACCACTGCTTACAAATTCTCTTGCCAGCCAGTCTAATAAATCTGGGTGGGTTGGCGGTGATCCCTGCGTTCCGAAATCTTCTAACGTTCTGACCAATCCGTTCCCAAAATACATCTGCCAGTATCGATTGACGGCGACCCGGGCAACCAATGGATTCTCTTCGGCAAACATCCAATTGGCCAGCGCAAGGCGATCAGGTTTCTTGCCTGCCAGCTTACCGAGCACAGAAGGAACCTGGGGCTTAACCTGTTGATCGGTGGGAGCGTCATATTGGCCCCGGGCCAAGATAAAAGTCTTTCGGGGAGGTGACATTTCGGACATGATCATCACGGTCGGTGCGGCTTGCCTGAGCTGCTCCAACCGATGTCGCAATCCCTGGATCCGCAAATCACGGGGGCTTAAGATTTTCCCCGTCTTTCCTGCATTATCCCAGTGCAACGTACCGCCAAATTGTGTAAATGCCCAGCCGTTGACGGTTTTCCCCTCCAAACCAACGTCCTGAGCCAGCACTTCCAATCTGACCCATTTCCCCGCCGCCGGTAGTTTACCGATAAATCTCCGAGACACCGTTTGGTCTGTACCCCAAGGTATTAAGTTTTCACCCCAATACGCGCGGTGCTCCCAGCTGCCGCCGACATTCCATTGCAACATAATTTCTCTCGGAACATCTCCGGGATGGACGTAAACGTAGGCAAAAAGCTTGTCCCCTTCCCGAATTCGCAGGGAGTCACTGGCCCCTTGAAAACCATGCTGACCACGCCCCACGCTTTTGCGAAAAGACGATTGTTTGCCCGCATAAACCGGATGTTCCGGTGACTTGTGGACAAAAAGAAATTCCTGCGGCCCACCCCCGTTACCGAACGCCTGAGCCCCCTTGGGCAAGGTGTCCCCGAACCACACACGGTCCACGATTTCCTGAGAGGGGGAAATGGGCAACGGTGGAGTTTTTAGCAATTTTTCAATTTCGATTTCCAGTTGATTGATTTGCTGATGGGCCAATACAGACGGTGCCTTGATTAACGGAGGATCTGCCAGCTTGTCTCCGTTCCCAACGTGGGCCGTTTCTGGAACATTATTAAAGAACGCAAAAAATTGGTAAAACTCTTTCTGCGAAATCGGTTCATATTTGTGGTCATGACAACGCCCACACCCCATCGTCAAACCTAGGAAAACGGCACTGGTGACTTCAACACGATCGACAACCGTCTCAATGCGATATTCTTCATCGATCACACCCCCTTCGCTTTGAATTGGGTGGTTTCGGTTAAAACCAGTGGCAACTTTCTGTTCCACCGTTGCATCAGGAAGCAAATCTCCGGCGAGCTGCTCAGTCGCAAATTCATTAAAAGGCTTGTTATCGTTATAGGCTTTGATAACCCAATCGCGCCAAGGCCACATCACCCGACGGCGATCGAGGCTATACCCATGAGAGTCAGCATACCTTGCCGCATCAAGCCAAACCTGTGCCATGCGTTCACCGTAGTGAGGTGAATCCAACAAGCGATCAACCGCTTTTTCATAAGCGTCCGCGGAATCATCTTCGACAAATTCTTTAATTTCCGTCAGCGATGGGGGCAAACCAATCAAATCTTGGGAAAGGCGACGAATCAAAGTCGTTTTATCTGCCCGAATGGAAGGGGACAGGTCCTCCTGCTTCAACCGCGCCCAGACAAAGCGATCAATTCCGTTACGAACCCATTCCGATTGAATCCGGGGCGGTTCGATTTTTTGAGGCGCGACAAACGACCAGTGTTTTTGCCAACGAGCACCCTGTTGTATCCAGTCGGTCAACAGTTTGATTTCTTTTGGCAAGAGAACCCGTTGAGAATCAGGCGGAGGCATTCGTTGGGACGCCTCCGGGTGAATAATCCGTTGAATCAGAAGACTGCGGTCTGGACTCCCAGGAACAATCACTGGATCCCCGTCCCGTTTCGCCACTGCAGCAGCTTCAGTGTCCAATCGTAAACCCGCTTCACGAGTCGCCCGGTCTGGACCATGACAGTGAAAGCACTTGTCGGCCAAGATCGGCCGAATGTCCCGGTTGAATTCGATCTCTTCCATGCACGGCGTTTGGCCCCCTCCAAGCAGGAAGAGAAAACAGGCCAACTGCGGAACACTCAATTTTTGCATGTCGCCTAATCATCCAGTGTGAATCTCAAACTCTATTTATAACATCGATTGCTAATAAAAAATGCGCAGGAAGTCCAGTTCCGAAGCAATCGCTGGCTTGCGGCAGTATTTGACAGCCGGTAGGATCAACGGGTCAAGGGTACTCTAGGGAAATCATGATGCGCGGCATGTCTTTCTTTTCCATCGCTTGTTTAATTCTGGTTTCGGCAACCCCGGGCTCTACCCAACAGCCACGGCCATACTGGAACACATCCCGAATCCAGGGAACTCCAGCTCCACCTCCCCAGTACGCGGTCAAACCCGCCTTCCCCAACCTCAAATTCAACCACCCAACTTCACTGGAAGAAATACCGGGCAACAAGATGCTCGTGGCTGAAATCGGTGGGAATCTCCACGTTTTTGACAAAACCAGAAAAACCATTAACCAGTCGGTTGAGGTACTCCATCTCAAAGAGGTCTCTCTTTGGCATGCGACAATCCACCCAAACTTCAAACAAAATCACTTTGTGTTTGTCTGTTATTCTAAGGCAGGCATTTCCACGGTTTCCCGCTTCCAAATGGACGCAAACAGTTTAATCGTGGACCCGGATTCAGAAGTCAAATTCGTGACATGGCCGGCCGGTGGACACAATGGTGGCTGCCTCGCTTTTGGAAAAGATGGAATGCTTTATGTTTCCACCGGAGATGGTTCGGGGCCCAATCCTCCCGACGGCCGAACCGCCGGACAAGATATCACCAACCTATTTGGCTGTATCCTGCGAATTGACGTCAATCGCAAGTCACCCGGCAAAAATTACACAATTCCCCCGGATAATCCCTTCAAAGACTCGGCCAATGGACGGGGTGAAATTTGGGCATACGGGCTGCGGAATCCTTGGAAATTTGGAATCGATCACCAGACGGGCCGCATTTTTGCCGCCGATAACGGCTGGGAAACCTGGGAGATGGTTCATGAAATTGTCCGCGGAGGGAATTGTGGTTGGCCAATCATGGAGGCACGAGCAATCCTGAGAGCTGAAGTCAAGCGTGGCCCCACTCCGATTATCCCACCGATCAAGGATCACCACCACTCGGAAGCCAATTCCGTAATTGGCGGACCAGTTTACCGAGGCCCAAAACTCACCGGACTCAATGGGACTTTTGTCTACGGCGATTATATCACCGGAACAATCTGGGGAATTCGCCCGGGTAATTCGGGAAACCACCAATTCGAGACACTCGTGGATACGGACTTGAGAATTATTGCTTTTGCCGAAGGCAGACAGGGAGAGCTCTACGTTCTCGATTACGATTACACGGGACAAATTTATGAACTCGTACCATCCGGCTTGGAAGATCAATCTGCAGAGTTCCCCAGGCTCCTGAGCGAAACCGGGATTTTCAAGTCCTTGTCCCCAATGACACCCTCCGCTGGCGTGATTCCTTACGACGTGAATGTCAAACGATGGATTGACGGCGCCCAGTCGCGACGATGGATCGGAATTCCGGGCAAAGGCACCATCGATCTTCCAACTCAAAAAGCAAAAGCCGTTTACCCCGAGGGGACGGTCATAGTCAAACATTTGGAGTTGGGTCAACCCGGTTCCACTTCCCCTCCTATTCCCCTGGAAACCCAGATTCTTCATTATGAAAACGGGACCTGGCATCCCTACAGTTATGTCTGGGACCAACTATCTGGAGCAGGCTCCGGTCACGAAGCAAGGCTGGTAGAACCAACCGGAGGTAATTTTGAAATCCCACCCTCCAACTCTTCCGAAAACAAGCAAAGCACCCAACGATGGCATGTCAGTGCCGTGAACGAATGCCGGCTTTGCCACAATGCAGGTTCAGATTTTGTGCTGGGATTCACTGCTCATCAACTCAACCGATCCGTTGAACGAACGCCAACAAATCTTGTTGCAAATCAAGTCAGTCAACTGCACCGGGAACAAATCATTTCGGCCGAAACCGGCTTGGATAAAAAAGACAACTGGCGATTGGTTGACCCTTTCGACGAAAAATTCTCATTAAACGAACGTGCCCGGTCCTACCTCCACGGCAATTGCAGTTCATGCCACCATCCCGGTGGCAATGCCATTGTTTCTTTTTACCTAAACCGCCAATTGCCCTATGAAAAAATGCGAACCAACAAGGGCACTGGGATCGGAACCTTCAGCATGCAAAACGCCAAGGTTATTGTCCCGGGAGATCCTTACCGCAGTGTGCTATTTTACCGGATGATGAAACTGGGTTATGCCCGCATGCCCTACATTGGTTCCTACAAAGTCGATAGCCGGGGCGTTGCCCTCGTCGAGGCGTGGATTCGGCAATTGCCCCACCAACCATCCCAGCTGGATTCTCCACCCCTACAGGATGAGTCTGCAGCTGCCAGGGCATTGAAAAGCCTAGAATCCCATCGCAGTCAACGACTTTCGGCAAACCACCCACCGGTTCAAACGCTGCTGCAAACAACCGAAGGCGCACTCGCTTTGGCGGCAAGGATCCATTCAGGAAAAATATCCAATCTGAATTCTGCCCAAATCTACCGTTCCACCCCACCTGACATCCGGGGCCTCTTTGAAACGTTTGTCCCTGAGGCAATACGACGAAAAACATTAGGCAATTCACCCGATCTGGAAAATCTAGTCCAGCTCAAAGGCAACGCTAAACGTGGACAATTGATTTTCAATAGTGACGGAGCCAGATGCGTCAACTGTCACCATCCCAGTGAACCAGTCCGCTCCGTTGGCCCAACCCTGGCAGAGATCCGAAAAAAATACAAAAGCAAAACCGAATTGCTTCAAAACATCCTCGATCCAGACTTGACCATCGATGAAAAATTCACAACTTGGATTATCAGTACCGAAGCCGGGGTAACTCACAGTGGACTGTTGATCGAGCAAAACACTCAACGAATCAGGCTCAAAACTGCGGAAGGCAAAACCATCAACCTGCCCAAAGGCGAAATCGACAATATCAAAAAGTCAAAACAATCGCTGATGCCCCGAAACATACTGGCGGATCTTACCGCCCAGGAAGCGGCAGACTTGGTTGAATGGTTTTCTGTAAATCAAGACTAGCAGTCAGTTCAAGATTTGCTCGATGACCTGACCACCGATATCGGTCAACCGAAAATCTCGACCTTGGTGTCGATACGTCAAAGACTTGTGATCGATTCCCAGGGTGTGCAAAAGAGTCGCATGCAAATCATGGATATCCACCCGATTTTCCGTGGCATGAAAGCCGAATTCATCTGTATTTCCCCAAACCGTACCCGGTTTGATGCCTCCGCCCGCCATCCACATCTTGAAACCATGCGGATGGTGATCACGACCCCAATTCGGACCGCCACCCTGGACTACCGGAGTCCTTCCAAACTCCCCTCCCCAGATCACGAGCGTTTCATCCAAAAGCCCCCGTGATTGAAGGTCATTGATCAACGCGGCAATCGGACGATCAACGGCCTGGCATTGTTTCCGATGATCGTTCAACAACGAACCGTGGGAATCCCAACCCATATCGTAAAGTTGAATGAATCGAACTCCGGATTCCACCATTCGCCGAGCCAACAAGCAGTTGCGTGCAAACGATGGCTCAAGGGGATCTGCTCCATATTGTTCCAGAGTGAATAACGATTCCTGACGGAGGTCGGTCAACCGTGGTGCTTTTTGTTGCATTCTGAAACCCAGTTCATACTGCTGAATCCGGGCAATTGTTTCCGGATCTCCAAAATCCTGATAACGTTTTTCGTTCATCCGACGAATCAGGTCCAGTTGTTTTCTCCGCTGACTATTGGAAACCTCTTTGGGGTTAGACAAAAAAAGAATAGGGTCTCCCGTACGACGAAGTTCCACGCCCTGGTGCTCCGTGGGCAAGAATCCACTGGACCAGTAACTGGTCAAAAGAGGCTGCCTTTTTTGCCCCGACGTCATCACGACGTAAGCGGGCAAATCTTCGGTCAAATTACCAAGCCCGTAGCTTAGCCAGGCTCCCATCGTGGGACGGCCTACGCGGGAATCCCCTGTGTTCACCAGGTTCACCGCCGGATCATGATTAAAAACCTGGCTATGAAGCGATCGAACGACGGCGAGTTGGTCAACGACCTTGGCCACATGGGGAAAAAGTTCTGAAACCGCGATACCCGATTGTCCAAACTTTTTAAATTGAAATGGACTGTCATAAAGCCGCGGTTGCTTGTTGGACGAAGGAATCATCGCAAAATGAACATCCTTGACATAAGATTCCGGGATTGGCTGATTGTGCCACTTCTTTAGAGCTGGCTTTGGATCAAATGTGTCGATATGGGAAGGTCCTCCCGACATAAATAAGTAAATTACCTGTTTCGCCCGGGGAACGCTGTGGCAACGCGACTCCTGCCCAGCCGCCGCATCGATCGAATGCAGTGCCGCAAAACTCAAAAGGGATGAGCCGCCTGCTAAAAAATCTCTTCGGTTTAAGTTCTTTTGAAATTCCATCATTCCCGGGTCAATGCCTCATCAAGATTTAACAAAACCTGGGCCAACTGAAACCAGGCTTCGGCTTCACTTTCTTTCACAAACAATTCAAACCAGGCAAGCTCTTCTTTGCTGGGAAACCGGGCAAGCACGAAAATGAATCCATTTTGAATCTTCTCTCTGAGATCAGGACTGGAATCCTCTATTCGTTCCCCCAACTTACGCGCAATAGCTGCAAAATGCGGATCGTTCAAAGTCACAAAGGATTGCAACGGAGTATTCGTTACCGCGCGTTTGACACTACACCGCTCCCGACTAGGCGCATCAAACAAAACCAGTGACGGGAAAGGTGACATCCGCTGCCAAAATGTATAAATGGATTTCCGGTACTGCTTCGCCCCGTTGTCATTCACCCATTTTCCAGCCGTCTCGTCACGAAATTGGCCAATGCCTTCAGGTTGTGGTGGAAAGACGCTCGGCCCACCAATGGAATGGACCAGGAGGCCACTGGCCACCAGAGCGACATCCCGGATTTGTTCCCCAGTTAAGCGGTGGCGACTTCCGCGGGCCAAATACCGGTTGCCCGAATCCAATCGAATCAACTCCTGCCGGGCGCGAGATGATTGTTGGTACGTTGCAGAGTTCAAAATCAGGCGATGAATCCCCTTCACATTCCAGCCGGATTCCATAAATTCGACCGCCAGCCAATCCAACAACTCGGGATGGGAAGGATAGTCCGCCCGCACACCAAAATCGCCGGGCGTTCGCACTAACCCTTCCCCGAAATGATGTTGCCAAATCCGATTAACAATCACGCGAGCCGTCAAGGGATTGCTGGAATCAACAATTTGCCTGGCTAATGTCAGGCGATCCGGTTTTTTTGCTCCCGTTTTTTCAATCCCCTCGGAACCCAATAAAGATGGAATCGAAGGCGCAACTTTCGATTCCCGATTCTCAAAATTACCCCGGTGATGGATGTAGGTTTCTCGCGGACTGGGCATTTCCGCCATCACCTGTGCCG
>JAZABE010000543.1:0-1378 GCA_036137535.1 Planctomycetota bacterium
GCCACCCCAACCAAGACGCTTGAATTTCAAAATCTCGACAACACCTCTACCATTTTTTCGAGATCTTGGTCACAAGCGTAGGCATGGGGGCTTAACCTCAACAATTGATTTCGAACGCTGGTCACCACTCCGTGCTTCAAAAGCTCACTTCGCAGGGCAGCAGGATCCGTTCCTTTCTTGGAAAAAGAGATGATTCCTGATTTATGGTCGGCCTCCCGGCAACTGTGGCACTGAAATCCCTTGCCGCAAAGCATTGTTTCGATTCGATCCGTGATCACCAGAACCCGCTCAGCGATCGGTGAAGATTCGGGCGTTAAACCTGTCTCGGCGATCAAATCCAAACTTCCTCCCATTCCCAAGATTCCAGACATATTGTGCGTTCCAGGCTCAAATCGCCCAGCCGTATTTTTGAGTTGAAATGACGTGCTGCCAAAATCATGCGGATTATCCATACTGTTCCAACCGACAACGGACGGACGAAGTTCTTTCAGCAATCCAGCCTTGCAATAAAACAACCCAGCCCCTTCAGGTCCCATCAGCCATTTGTGGCCATCTGCAGAGAAAAAATCGATGTCTGACTTCTTCACATCCAGGGGAAAAACACCAAGCCCCTGAATTGCGTCCAAGAAAAAAAGAGCTCCGTTTGCATGGGCAACTTCTGCCAGTTCTTGCGGATTGATCCGGAACCCCTTGCCATAGCCAACCCAACTGCATGAGACCAGTCTCGTGTTGGAATCACACAACTCATCAATTTCCTCTGGACGGATTTCTCCCCTTTCTCCCGTCGGAACAATACGGAGTTCAACCCCTAAATCAGTTAATTGCATCCAGGGATAAAGATTAGAAGGAAATTCACCAGCGGGAATCACGATGTTGTCGCCAGCATTCCAATCAAGCCCTTCAGCCACAAGTGAAATTCCAAAAGTCGTGTTGGGAATAAATGCTAATTCACTTGAATCCGCTCGAAAGAGCTCGCTGGCCTTACACCGAATTTCTTCAATTTGAGCCGACCAAAGGGGCCAGGCTGCATCACCATCTTCAGTCGCTTGTCGGAGCCACTGCTGAATGGCTTGTTGAGCAGGTAGGGAAAGCGGGGAAACAGCGGCATGGTCAAAATAGGACCATTTTTGGGCAACCGGGAAGTTAACTTCTCGATAACTTTTCCAATAATCAACCGTTTGGCTGGCTGATTCGTTTTCTTTAGGTAGCATAGATATAAAGGTATTGACAAAAGCAAGTTGCTGAGACGATTATTGTTTCAGACGTCAATTTGGACTTGGAGATTGCAAACAATCGTTACGACCGGGCCAATTTGCCAAGTTTTCTGCTGTTTTCCACCAATGATGGGCGGAAAGCACGGTCCAGCGTGACACGGGGT
>JAZABE010000544.1:0-3293 GCA_036137535.1 Planctomycetota bacterium
CTGGAATACAAAAATCTTGAAATCTCCACAACCAGGAAAAACGGAATCTAGCAAATCACTCCAAAAGAAATTGCAAAAAATACCCTGGCTTGGTTTCCAGGCGTCTTTCAATAGACGTCACGCGATCCCTGTGGCGATCTGGAAAAGACGGTACGGATTTTTCAAATGTAAAAAAAAACAAAAACTTGCGAAACGGTGAATCCGATCATCATCTAGGACGAACTCTTGGGTAGCTGGAAAGCCGATTTCAAATCGGCGCTGCTGTTTCTTTGCAGTCAAAATGGCAGCCTTCCGGTGGGTCAACGGTGGCTCTGCTTCCTTCCACCACTATTGCTTTCGCAGGGTCTCGTCCCGGGTCCGTTAAGCCCGGTTTTTACTTAATTGAGCAAAGGAGTGACTTAGTAAAGTCGCGGAATGTCTTTCGTGATCGTCTGCACAATGCCGCGAACTTTCCAGTGTATCTTCACCATTGCGTCTAATTGCCGAATAACGAGTTTGTGGTGTCGATCCATGTGAACGGTCTTCAACTTTTGTTCCAAATCCGGACTCGGGTTCCCAAGATTTTGTTTTCGGACTTCGATGGCTTTGATTCTTTTTCCAATTGCTTTTAGTTTGCTCTTTGCTTTTTCGGCATCTGCCTCAGTCTCAATCGCCTCGAGCACAGTTGCCATGAGTTGTAGTTCAGCAAGGTAATCTCGAACGACCTGGTCGTGACTATCTCCACAACCGGCCGTCACAAGACAGATTAAAGCGAATAGCGTGATGGCCGTTTCCCGATGCATTTAGAGTCCTTCGTTAATACTAAACTCTGGTAATCCTAAAGTGTAATTGTTCGTCGAACAGGATGGTCATGTTCTCGTGACCTCTTTTCAAGAATTTGATGGAGTCCCCGCATGCGAGTGATTGACAGGTTCGAGTTCCTGATTGCCCGTTTGCTTGCGCACCTCGCTCAATTTATGGCGTTAAGCGACCACCAACAATTACCAGTGAATGCGGAGGAAGACTGGTGATGCCATTTTTGAAGGTTAGCATCATCTTCTTCGGAGTTACCCGGTTGGGGTGTCCGATCGCGTTGTAAGCATCGGGTGACTGGCCCGTGAGAACGGTTGCCCGGTAGCTGCCGTCAACCAGCGACTCGGCCATTTTGAGCGTACAGTTAACTTTTTTTGATGGGTGACGATTCATCATGGCGACCGCCCACTTGTTGCCTGATTCATCCACCGTGGCGATAGCATCGACCAGGGCAAACGATGACTTGCCCTGCGTGAATCTGTCCGAGTTGACGTGCGTTTGGACGACATTTGCCTGGAGCAGGTTGGCGTACATCGCCATGGTGTGAAAATGAGTCCGCTTCACGATCCCCTTGGGGTGAACGTGGAGGGGGCCTGTCTGGTTCACGAGGCAGGCGATGTTCGCCATCGTGGCATATTCCGCGTTTCGAAGGCAGGCGTTAAAGAACGATGCACAAAATAGCGCGTCTGCCATGGTGTAGAGCGACGGATCGAGGCTTTTATCTCGAGCTTGGATCAATGCTCGGATTGCCGGATCCTGGTAATCGACCTTCCTTGGCTGGTGGCCTGAAAATCCTGGATGGTGCCAGGAACGCAAGTTCCATTCATCAAAAGCGATCTTGATCCGTCCTCGCATGCCGGCTGCATTAATCGATTTGACGACGGCGCTGATGTGGGTGTCTGGCTTTTCAGAGAGCATCATGCAGGACAGGTAATCCGGGGTTTGATGTACCTGGAAGTTGGGAACCCAGTATTCGTGAACCGAGAGGAGGTCTAAATACTTCCCGGCCGTTTGGAATAAATACGGGTCGATATAGGCACGCGGCCCGTGGGATCCTGAGCACGTCACCTGGATACTGGGATCCACCTCTTTCATCGCTGCGGCGGTGTCACGCACCTTGTCGATGTAACCTTTTCCTCCCTTTTCGTTTCCAACGCTCCAGAATTTGACATTAAATGGTTCAGGGTGTCCGTTCTTTTTGCGCAGTTCGGCCAGTTCGCCTGTCGTCCCGTTGCAGTAAGCGACCCAGTCAGCCATCTCCTGAATGCTGGCCAGGCTGTTCTGACAAATATAGGGTTCGGCGTCCACTCGTCGACAGAGTTCGATGAATTCGTGGGTGCCAAAGGTGTTTGGTTCCAATACGCCCCAACGGTCGTCGTCGTATGGTTGTCGCTGCGGCCCGATCCCTTTCTGCCAATGGTAGCTGTCCACGAAGCATCCCCCGGGCCAGCGAATCACAGGCACCTTCAGCTCTTTGACCGCCTCGATGACATCGAGGCGAAATCCCATCTCGTCGGCCAAGGCCGAACCGGGGTCAAAGAACCCCCCATAAATCTGCTTGCCAAGATGTTCAATGAAGCCGCCGAAGATCATCGGATCGTAGGTCTTCGCAGGCTCCTCCGCAGTGATCACAATGGTCGCCTGGTTTTGTGTTGATTGCGCTTCCACGTTTCCTGCCGCAGCGCACAGCAGGGCACTTGTCAGTACTACGACACGGATAATTTTTATTTTCCACATGATTTACTTTTCAACTCTTTAAGAGGGAGATTGTTTTGTTTCAGCAAGTTTGCCTTCCCGATAACTCATGGGAAGGTAGGCGAGGACAAGATCGCACAGAATGAACTAGAGTGGCCGGCCTGCCAAGGTGACCATCGTGATGCCACCCGCCACTAACCGGCGATCGGCGCGATTGTGTTTTTAATAATGGGACTCAATTCTGCCTCTTGATTTAGGGTATCACTGTCGGTCTCAGACGAATTATAGCTTGTTGACGTCCCCGCAAGAAATGGATCAGCGACATTGTCTATGGAGAATCTGGTAGAGGAACACCTTTTCCTTCGGTAACGCCGTTGCAGCTAAAGAAAAAAGCCTCAGTTTTGGCTTCTACGGACTTTTCCTTGGCGACGATAACCGTGTTGATCTCTATGTGGTCTGCATTGTTGGTCCCGGTAATCTCAAGAATGCCATCAGCCAAAAAAATATCGGCTGCCAGTAGTTCTCGCCCTTCCAATTTTTCCATCATGAGTGGTTTGTTTTTTTGATTCATGATTTGATCTCCTTGAAATAGAGGTGAATTATTTACGTTTTGCCCAATAAATGGCTAACCAAAGCAACTGGCTCAAGAAAGACAATGAGGCTAGGTGCTGGGGTTAGCAGTTGGGTGTGTGGGACGATTGAATCACCGCCAAAGGGTTACACTGCCCGCCAACTTGCTTAAAAAATTGTCGTTTTTGCAAGAATTACCTTGCCTTTACGGTCCTGCGCCTGGTTTTCGCTGAGAG
>JAZABE010000545.1:0-8465 GCA_036137535.1 Planctomycetota bacterium
GGATCATCAAGGAAAACATGATCGAACGGGCGGATGCGATGGTGTCAGTGGCCCTGTTGCAGGTGCATTACGACAAGTTTGGCCCAGTTGGCCAAAAGGAAAAAAGCGAAAATGAACAAGCTTTCAAAATCGGCAAAGAAATCTTGCCAGAAGAAATCAAGTACGCTGTCCTCGTCTCAGATGAATCAAAAATCCTCGCTGATGGGGCCACCTATTTCAAGATCAAGCCTACCGAATCCGATCCCGGCGAAAAAGTCCTCATTGCAGACCTGATGGAGGAAATCAAAAGTCTGGCATCCAATACCCGACCTCCGAGTGATGTCGCTGAAGTTGAAAAGCTCGTCGCCGACAACTCAAAAAATCCACCGGTCTTCTTCAAGGGCATTAACACCCACCGCACTTTTGAAAGTGAATGGCAATTTTACAAACCGATTGTCTTTACCTCGACCTGCTTCCAGTGTCACAACAACACCAAGTTTGAAAAAGGGCCATCTGAAAAGATGGTAAAAATCTATACCGACGATGCACCACAGCATTTTGTGCGTGTTGAAATCCCGGCTGGAGCGTACCGGAAAGCAATCAACCGCTCCCGCGCATCGATGATCGCGCTAGCCATTGCCTCTGCATTTGTGTCCATGCTTGGCATGTACATCGTTGTGCGTTACGTCGTAGTTAAACCGCTCAGCCATCTTCGTTCAGTGAGTGATGAAATCAGCAAAGGGAATACTTACCTTCGGGCAGACCTGCATACCGGTGATGAATTCCAGGAGCTGGCCAAGTCATTCAATAAAATGCTCCGGCACCTGGTGGATACGCAGTCAAAATTGCGCGATGTCAATTTGGACCTCGATGCGAAGGTTGATGAGCTTGCCCAGCTCAACCTGCAGCTCTACGACTCCAACAAACTGAAAAGTGAATTTTTGGCTAACATGAGCCACGAATTGCGCACTCCGCTGAACAGCATAATCGGCTTTTCCGAAGTGCTCCAAAGTTTTGACACCCTTGACTAAAAACAAAAAAAGTTTGCTGGCAATATTCAGGAATCGGGCAGAGTGCTGCTGGAAATGATCAATGAAATCCTGGATCTGGCTAAAATCGAAGCCGGCAAGATGCAGCTCAAGCCCACCGAATTTGATTTGTCCACCGTGGTCAACGCTCATTGCCAAATGGTGGCTTCTTTGGTCGAAGAAAAAAATATTGAGCTGATTGCCGAAACTCCCCAAAAACGCCCACTGGTGTTTCAGGATCAAGCTAAATTCCAGCAAATATTGACCAATTTGATCTCTAATGCGATCAAATTCACTCCCGAGGGCGGGCAAATCTGGGTCCAAACCAAGAATTTTCCAAACTCGTTTACGGTCGAAGTTTCCGATACTGGTGTCGGAATTGCCGAAGAAGAGCTTGAAATCATCTTTGAGAAGTTCCGCCAGGGGACCAGTGCCACCGGTTCTTCGATTTTAACCCGTGAATATGCCGGAACCGGGCTGGGACTTTCCATTGTCAAGGAAATGTGTATTTTGCTCGGCGGCTCGGTTTCGGTCGAAAGTGAAATCGGAAAAGGCAGCAAATTTTCGTTTACTTTGCCTAATTCCTGCCCGGTCGAAGCCCAGCGAGATGGTGAGATAGCCACCCGTTTTAACCAAATCTCCAGAGAGCAGCTCAAAATGGATTCGCCGCCGACCTCGACTTCGGGGGAAATGCCCTTTAGTCGTTAGAGCTTTGCCGGTCCCACCCCTTGCGATGGACTAAAAGTGCCGGAGGGACGTCTGCCCTGGAAAATTGCCAATAACTTTGGTTTTTCGGGCATTTTGGGTGTTGACGAAGTCACGTGAAGCTCTTAAATTCGGTAGCTTCCCTGCAACTTTCGGGTTGCGGGAATTGCTATTTGATAACTTAACACCACCGGAAAACGAGCTGTGGCAGGTCAAAAACGTGAAGTCATCCGCATCAGAATGGAAGCCTATGATCATGGAGTTCTTGATCAGAGTGCCCTCGAGATTGTGGATACTGCCAAGCGGACACATTCAGAAGTACATGGACCGATCCCCTTGCCGACTCGGGTAGAGCGATACACTGTGATTTCCAGTCCTTTTGTCAATAAAAAGTCCCGCCAGCAATTCGAAATCCGAACTCACAAGCGAGTGATCGATATTGTCCAGGCAACCGCCAAGACAATTGAAGCGCTCAACAAATTGAGCTTACCGGCAGGTGTTGATATCAAGATCAAGGCAACAACACGCGGCTAGTCGGCAGGGCAGGGACTGATCCTCTGCTGTGCCTGAATTCGCGATGCCAAGAAAATAATTGTTAGACAATATTACATAATATGTATGGAAGATTGTCGGGTAAGCTTCTCAGTTTTGAGTTGTCTCCCGTCGATCAAAACCACTTTTTTACAAGGCGTATAGTCATGGCGAAGGGAATACTCGGCCGCAAGGTCGGTATGACTCAGTTATATAGCGAAAACGGTGATTTGACTCCTGTGACAATCATCGAAGCCGGGCCGTGCGATGTGCTGCAAATCAAGACCTTGGAAAGAGATGGTTATGAGGCGATTCAACTTGGTTTCGATGATAAACCGAGAAGGCTGGCTGCCAAAAGCGAGCGAGGGCGAGTCGCGTCAATCAGCAGCAAACGTGCCAAAAAACAGGGCGAATCTGCAGCACCTAAGCCCAACTGTGAGCCCAAACGCTTTGTGAGGGAGGTCCGTGGATCCGCTGGTGACGGAGTGGAAGTGGGAACTCAAATTGGAGTCGATTGCTTCGAAGACGTGGCTGCAGTGGACGTTACGGGGACCAGTAAGGGACGCGGGTTTGCCGGGGTCATGAAGCGGCATAATTTTTCCGGGCAAAGGGCGACGCATGGTGTGAAAAAATGCCATCGCCATGCTGGCGGTACTGGAATGAGCGCCACTCCAAGTCGCTTGTTCAAAGGAATTCGCATGGCGGGCCAGTACGGCAATGCCAAGGTCACGACTCGCAACGTCAAAGTTGTCAACGTCGACCCAGAAAACAACGTGATTGTGATCAAGGGCGCGATCCCAGGTCCCAACGGCGCCTACGTGGTCATTAAAGAAACAAATAAGGTTTGATCGTCATGGTAAGTCTTCCTGTTTATGATGCGACCGGGTCCGAAGTAGACAAGTACGAAATCGATCCCGCAGAAATCGCTCCCAATGTCAACAAGCAGTTGCTGCACGATGTTGTGGTGATGTACCAGGCAAGCGCCCGGCAGGGATCTCATAAATCAAAGTCGCGTAGCGAGGTGGCCGGTGCCAACAAAAAGATGTACCGCCAAAAGGGAACCGGTAACGCTCGCGCAGGCTCTCGGCGAAGCGGCATCCGCCGAGGTGGCGGACATATCTTCGCCAAGCGTCCCCGTGATTACAGTTATCGGCTTAACAAAAAAGCAGTTCGGGCGGCAACTCGGATGGCCATTGCCGGGAAATTGCAAGATGACCAAGTGGTTGTGATCCAGGATCTTTCTTTTGACGAGCCCAAAACCTCGCAAATGGCGAACATCCTCAAGGCCCTTAATTTAACCGGGCAAACCACCTTGGTAGCCCTTGATGGCTATGACCCCATTGCTTACAAGAGCATTCGAAATATCGCGGATGTGTCCGTTTGTCCCGTTTCTGATTTGAATGCACTCAACGTTCTTAAGCCTCGAAAGCTGCTAGTGACCACTGCCGCTTTGGATGCGATCAAAAACGGCAGTTTCAATGGTTCGGGCGCTGGTCAGACAACTGCTGATCAGGAGGCGTCAGACTCGAACAACCCGGAAAGGAATGAGGCCTGATCATGGCAAACATACCAACTCCAGAGGGTTCCAAAACCAAGATGGATCTTGATCCTCACCAAGTTTTATTTCGGCCTCTAGTGACCGAAAAAGGGATGCGGCAATCTAACGAAGAATACCCTCAATATTCTTTTGAGATCAATCCGCTGGCAACCAAGACCGACGTGCGGAAGGCGGTTGAGGAGCTGTTCGACGTTAAAGTCATCCGAGTCGCAACACAAAATCGAAAAGGAAAACCTCGTCGCCACCGTTATCGCGCGGGAAGCACGAAAAGCTGGAAGAAAGCGATTGTCACTTTGAACAAAGAGCACAATATCGACTTCTTCTAAAGGTAATTGAAATGGGCATTCGAAAATACAAACCAACATCGGCTGGTCGGCGAAACGCAAGTGTCAGTGACTTTGCAGATTTGACGCCGGGAGCTAAGCCTGAGCGAAGCTTGTTACGACCCATCCGGAAAACGGGAGGGCGAAACAACCAGGGAAAAATTACGGCACGGCACCGTGGTGGGGGTCACAAGCGAATGTACCGGCTGATTGATTTCAAGCGGGACAAGGATGGTGTGGCGGCAACGGTGAACTCCGTTCAGTACGATCCCAACCGAAGCGCCCGAATTGCTCTGTTGTTTTATGCAGACGGTGAAAAAAGATACATTCTGGCTCCTGATGGCTTAAAGGCTGGAGATCAAGTTCTCAGTGGCCCCGATTCTCCGCCGGAAATCGGATGTTGCCTGCCCTTAAAAAACATTCCTCTTGCCACCGAGATCCACGCGATCGAAATGAGGGCCGGTCAAGGGGCTGCACTTTGCCGGAGTGCCGGGGCCGGTGCAACGTTAATGGCTCGAGACGGAAGCTGGGCGCAAATTTCGCTGCCCAGTGGTGAAATCCGCCGGATTCCTTCATCCTGTCGGGCAACCATTGGCAAGGTAGGTAACTCGGAACACAGCAGTATTCGATTGGGAAAAGCTGGACGGAAACGATGGTTGGGGAGAAGGCCGCATGTTCGAGGAACGGCGATGAATCCCGTTGATCATCCGCATGGTGGTGGCGAAGGTCGGACCAAGGGTGGGCGTCACCCCGTCAGCCCAACCGGTGTGCCAGCCAAGGGTGGTCCAACTCGACAAAAAAGGAAGCCCTCCAACGCGGCGATTGTTCGAAGGCGACGTTCACGTCGCTACGGTGTCTTGGCACTCAAGAAGTAAATTTGCACAAAATTAAGGTTCATCAGAACAGGAAAAAGTTGTGAGTCGTTCATCCAAAAAAGGTCCCTACGTTGACCCTAAGATGTTTTTTAGAGTCCAACAAATGGAAGAGACTGGCAACAAAGAGCCGATCAAAACCTGGGCGCGGTCCTGTACGATCGTGCCTGAGTTTGTTGGACACACTTTTATGGTTCACAATGGGCGAACGCACGTTAAGTTGTTTGTCACCGAAGATATGGTCGGTCACAAGCTAGGAGAATTTGCTCCAACGCGAACGTTTAAGGGCCATGCGGCCAAGAAAAAATAAGCGGCAAGAAAGACCGGAGTAAGACAATGCCTTTTAACGCTTTACACAGACATGCTCGAATCAGTCCGCGGAAGGTTCGCCCTCTCGCGGATTTGGTGCGGGGAAAGTTTGCCGATGATGCGCTGGACATTTTACGTTACCAGCCTCACCGGGGTGCTCGAATGCTGGAAAAGGTGATCAAGAGTGCACTAGGCAATGCTCAAGATCCTGAACAAAACCCTGGGCGAACGGTCGATCCGAACGACCTTTACATCGCTAAGGTCACAGTGGATGGCGGCCCCATGTTTAAGCGAATTCGACCGCGAGCACGGGGGATGGCCTTCATGATCAAAAAGCGAACCTCACATATTCACGTTACCTTGGAAGAATCGTAGGAAGTCAAAATGGGACAAAAAGTAAATCCAGTTGGTTTTCGAACGGGCATCATGGTCGGCTGGAAAAGCCGTTGGTACGCTTCCAAAGAAGATTTTTCAACGCTGCTGGTCGAAGACAAAAAAATCCGGGATTTCGTTAAAAATCACCCTAAAAAGGCCCGCGAGTACAAAGCGGCGGGAATTGATCGTATTGAGATTGAACGAACTCGGGATGAAGTGAAGGTGGTTTTATTTGCTGCTCGACCGGGTTTGATCATTGGACGCAAGGGCCAGGAAGTGGAATTGCTTCAAGATGAACTCCAGAACCTGATTGGTCGTCGAGTTAACTTGAAAATCGAAGAACTTTCTCGACCCGAGCTTTACGCCCAGTTGGTCGCGGAGAAGGTGGCCGAACAACTGCAAAAAAGAGCCGCGTTTCGTCGAACGATGAAACGGGCCATTGAAGAAACAATGGATGCCGGTGCCAAGGGAATCAAGATTCAATTGGCAGGGCGATTGGGTGGAGCTGAAATGGCTCGCCGTGAAAAACAGATAGCTGGCTCGATACCGTTAAGTACGCTTCGGGCACATATTGATTACGGGTTTGTCGAGGCAATGACCCCTCAGGGGCATATCGGCATTCAGGTCTGGATTAACAAAGGCATGTACGACGGAGACCAAGAAGATGGCACTGATGCCGAAAAGGGTCCTACATCGAAAAGTCCAAAGAGGTCGTATAAAAGGTAACGCGAGTCGCGGAAACAAAGTTGTTTTCGGTGACTACGGCCTGATGTCGCTTGAGCCGGGTTGGCTCAAAGCGCAGACGATCGAAGCAGGACGTATCGCGGCCCAGCAATACGTTCGGGGAGGCGGCGGCAAGCTCTATATTAGAGTTTTCCCTCACCGATCCATTACCTCGACTCCGTTGGAAACACGGATGGGTAAAGGAAAGGGTGAACCCGAATTTTGGGTGGCCACGATTAGACCAGGGACCATTTTGTATGAGTTGGGAAATGTCTCCGAGCAGCAGGCAAAAATTTGTTTTGCCCGCCTTGCCCACAAGATGCCTTTCCGAGTCAAAATGGTAAAAAAACGAACGATGGAGTAACCCCCTTCGTCGGTTAGCGAACCGCTGAAAACAACTGCTTTGATTTCACGATCCTAATCGATCAAGAGAGACCAAAATGGAAGCTAAAGAATTACGCGAGATGAGTGATGACCAGTTGCTGGCAACGTTAAAAGACGCGAGCCAGACACTGTTTCGTCTGAAAATTCAATCGCAAACTGAACGCCTTGATGTGCCGACGGAATTAAAGCGAAACCGCAAGATGATCGCAAAAATCAAAACGATCCAGAATGAGCGGGCAAAAGCAAAAGAAACCAATTAGTTGTTGAGATAGAGACATGCCAAAACGAGTTGCAGTAGGAATTGTCAAAAGCGACAAAATGTCGAAGACGCGCGTCGTCGAGATTCCTCGCAAGGTCAAACATCCGAAATACGGGAAGTTCATTCGAGCTCGAACCCTTTGTTATGTTCATGACGAAGAAGATGAATCAGGTGAAGGCGATACCGTAGAGATTGTGGAATCCAGCCCAAAGTCCAAGAAAAAACGGTGGGCCTTGGTCAAAGTTGTCGAAAAGAGCCGTGCAGTGGATGTTTCCGCTTTACGGGCCGCCCGCAAAACAGCGACGGATGCGGAAGTGCTTTCTCAGGAAATCGATTCAGCTGAAACACTCTCCAGTGAATCGGCAACAGCCGAAGAGCCGGCGGCAGAAGAACCAACCGGTGAAGGCCAAGAATAGTCAGAACTTAAAGACATCACTAACAGACTCACAAAACGATGATACAGCAGGAAACAAGATTAGGCGTTGCAGACAACACGGGTGCCCGGGAGTTGATGTGCATCAAAGTTCTTGGCGGGACACGGAGACGATTTGCTGGGTTAGGCGACGTTATTGTGTGCAGCGTCAAGAGCGTGATTCCAGGGAGTGAAATCAAGAAGAAATCAATCGTGCGTGCCGTTATTGTTCGATGCAAACAACCAACGCGTCGTAAAGACGGGAGTTACATCAAGTTTGACAGCAACGCAGCGGTGATCATAGACAATGATCGGAATCCGAGAGGGACTCGAATCTTTGGGGCGGTTGCTCGTGAGCTTCGAGATAGCAACTTCATGAAAATTGTGAGTTTGGCGAACGAAGTTATTTAAGGAATTCGGTTCGACGAACCCCAGGTAATAAAGACATGGCACGATTAAAAGAAAAATACGACAGCGAAATTAACCCTGCTTTGAAACAGGAGCTTAGTTTTGACAATCTTTTCCAGATTCCCAAGCTGGAAAAGATTGTGATCAACATGGGTGTCGGAAGCGCCGTCGGTGAAAAAAAGCATTTGGAAGATTCGGTTGCTGCGTTGACCTTGATTTCCGGCCAAAAGCCGATCATTACCAAGGCCCGCAAATCGATTGCCAACTTTCGACTTCGAGAAGGTTACGGAATTGGGTGCAAGGTGACTTTGCGTCGTGCAAGAATGTATGAATTCTTGGATCGACTCGTGAGCATCGCTTTGCCACGAGTCCGTGACTTTCGCGGGATCAGTCGCACAGCGTTTGATGGAAACGGAAACTACAGCTTGGGCTTGACTGAATACACCGTTTTCCCGGAGTTAAACCCAGACAAATTTACCAGAATTCAAGGAATGAATATCTGTATCGTGACAACGGCCAAATCCAATGAAGATGGATTGGAGTTGCTGACTCGTTTCGGTTTGCCTTTTCAGGCAAGTGATGCAGTCGAACAAAATTGA
>JAZABE010000546.1:0-11785 GCA_036137535.1 Planctomycetota bacterium
CGGCCCCCCAAGTACATCGTGTAACGATTTTTGGCCTTCCCCACCAATCCGATGTCAGGATTGTATGGTCTCGCACAACCGTTGGGACAACCTGTCATCCGAATCGTGAACGCTTCTTGGGAAAGGCCAAGCTTGGACAACTCCGGTTCCAGTTGATCCATAATTCCTGGCAAGGCTCGTTCACTTTCGGTAATGGCTAATCCGCAAGTGGGCCAAGCAACACATGCCATGGACCACCGTCGGACCGTCGAATATTCTTCACTCAACTGGACATTGTGTTTTTTGAGAATAGCAGTCAATTCGCCTTTTGAACCTTCTTCAATATTTGAGAAGATCAGACTCTGGTGCGACGTCAGCCGAATTTCCGGTTCAAAAGTGGAACAAATTTCCCTGATCGCAGACTTCAATTGAACTCGGTCATTGTCCCAAACCCGGCCATTTTCAACATTTAAACCGTAAAACCATTGCCCATCGCCCTGTTCGTCCCAACCGATATGGTCATTGAACCCAGTCACGTCTTTTTCGCTTGGCTCCGGTAGGCATTCCCCATAATAATCGGTGACCTGTTGTCGAAATTTCTCAATCCCCCAATGGTCAATCAAGTACTTCATCCGAGCCTGTTTTCGATCCGCGCGATTTCCGTGATCCCGTTGGACTTTCATGATGGCCTCACTCACCGGGATCACTTGGTCCGGAGTGACAAAAGCCAATTTATGAGCCAAGGCCGGGAATGTTGTTTTTTTTGCCGGAGTAAATCCCATGCCACCTCCAACGAGAACGTTGTAGCCGACAATTTCATTGTTTTCGATAATCGCTAGGAGGCCGAGGTCATTCGTATAAACGTCAACGCAATTATCATAATCAAGGCCAATTGCAGCCTTGAATTTTCGAGGCAAGTAAGTCGTCCCGTAAAGAGGTTCCAACTGATGCCCCTCTGCACCTCCCCCAACCAATTCTTTCTCACCGGTTTCCAGATCTGACAACCACAGTTCATGATATGCCGTCGTTCTGGGTAAAAAATGTTCAGATATTTGGTCTGCCATTGCCTGAATGTCATCGTAGACCTTGTTTTTGTACGGGGCGGGGCAACACATGACGTTGCGGTTAACATCTCCGCAAGCACCCAGTGTCGACATTTGAACTTCGTTGGTTCTACGGATGACTTCTTTTAAATCCCGTTTGTAAATGCCATGTAGCTGAATCGCCTGACGGGTCGTCAACCTCAACGTGTTGTTACCCAGTTCGTCACACAGGTCAATTTCTGCCAGCATCTGTCGTGCAGAAAGTTTTCCGCCGGGGATTCGTGTCCTCAGCATCATCATGAATGCTTTGTCCTTGATTCCCTGTTTGCGATTGGCCATTCGCATATCACGGTCATCCTGCTGGTACATGCCGTGGTGCTTGAGAAGCTGAACACTTCCACTCTCAAAATTTGATAAGTCATTCTGCAACTCCTCGGCAATCGTTCCGCGAAGGTAGTTACTTTCTTTTTTCAGAACCTCTACTGAGCTCAGCTTTTCACTTTTTTCGTCTGACATGCTTTTTCAGAGTTTCCTTAAGACGTACCGAAATGATAAAATTATCGGTTTTGCTCTTGATTTCCCAGACAGATCTCAAGGATGCTAGCACACCAAAGTGTTCCCTGAGCAGCCAAACCGGTGAGTACTCTAGTAGTTCTTCAATTTCAGGACGATACTGCTTTTTCCTAAACGCACAAGAAACAAAAAAGAAAACGAATATGGCGACATTACTGGACGGAAAAAAAACCTCAAATGAAATTCGCAAAGAGATCCAGGCCGAAGTCTCAGAATTCGTTACCCGCTATTCAATCCAGCCTCAGCTGGCCGCCATTCTGATCGGCAATGACCCGGCCAGCCAGGTCTATGTTCGCAACAAAGAAAAAGCGTGTGCGCAGGTTGGCATGAAAAGCCAACTGCATCGCCTGGATTCTTCGACAACGGAGTCCGATTTAAAAGAACTCATTACCAAATTGAATCAACAGCCAGAAGTCCACGGCATCCTGATTCAGCTCCCGCTACCGGAACACATCCATGAACAAACGATCCTTGACACCGTTAATCCTGATAAAGATGTAGATGCTTTTCATCCCTTGAATACCGGACTCCTATTGCAGGGCCGACCCAGGTTTATTCCTTGCACCCCCCATGGCTGCTTGCAACTGCTTGTACGAAACCAGATTTCAATTCAAGGAAAACAGGTTGTCGTATTAGGCCGAAGTGAAATTGTTGGCAAACCGGTGGCCAATATGCTCATGCAGAAAGAGTTTCTGTATGGAACAGAATATGCGAATGCCACAGTGACGCTCTGTCACAGCCGAACCCAGAATTTGGAAGAATTGACCCGTGGGGCGGATGTCTTGATCGCGGCGATTGGCAGGCCAAAATTCGTTACGGGTGAAATGGTCAAAGATGGTGTTGTCGCCATCGACGTTGGAATTAATCGTACCGACACAGGCTTAGTGGGAGATATTGATTTTGCGTCCGTCGAACCCAAAGCGAGCTACATCACGCCTGTTCCGGGTGGCGTGGGGCCGATGACCATTACCATGTTGCTCAATAACACGTTACAAGCCGCTAAGTCACTAAACCGCTAAGTCACTAAACCGCTAGTTCGCTGCCGGTCCGTTCAGAAACAGCAAGAGGCAACTCTCCCGCTATCCCGTGTCGAGTTTGCATTGGTTCCTTTGCCGCAAAGGCGGCAGGTATTTCTTTGGCAATAATCAGGACGGATACCACTATCAAGAGAATCGCGAAGACATCGTGAAGCAATCTTTGATTTAAAGTCTTGCCGATCTCCTGCCCAACAAAACTCCCCGCAGCACCCACTATTGAAAACCAAAATACAGTCATCCAGTCAACAGATAACCCTACTTGCATAAATTCGTACTGGTATTCGCTAAAGCCAACCCCGCACTTAAGCGCAACGACCGCCAGACTTGTTCCGACTGCAATCCGAATCGACAGTCCCCCCAAAACAACCAACGCTGGAACGATCAAGAATCCGCCACCCACACCAACAATTCCGGTCACGATGCCAACGATCGTTCCCTCAATCGCAATTCGAAAATGCCTATTCTTGACAGTAGACTCTTGCCCGGTTTCTGCAGCTTCAAGAGCATTTCTCTTGGCAAACATCATCAAAGCAGCGAACAACATTACCGCAGCAAAAAAAACTAATTTCACCGGACCTGAAAAATAATGCGAACCAATCCAAGCACCCCCAAATGTTCCAACCATCCCCGGCACACCAAAGAAAAATACGCTTCGCCAGTTCACGTTACGGCAAAATACATTGGGGATGACTGCTGCCAGGGCAATCAAACCCACAATCGCCATTGTTTCAGCAACTGCGATGTCTTTATCGTGATCAAGCAAATAGACCAGAACGGGCATCGTCAAAACAGATCCACCCGAACCCAACAGCCCAAGCGTAATGCCGATAATGATCGCTCCCAAGACCATCAGCAACATGGATACTCCTTGAACGGGTGATTTCCTGTAGGCTTCAAATCACTCCCCACGACGTTTAAACGCTTCGTCATATGACTCCATGCCATCCTTGCCCTTGGAATTCCTTGGCCGAGGATTCGTTAATACCTGTGGCCCACAAATGGCACAAATGTACTCGAGCCTATAAAATAACGGCTTCACCCCAAGTAACGGGTACTTTTTTCCTGGAGATTCTGTAATTTCACCAGCAATTTTTTGGATTGAATTGATGAAAACCTACTTCCTGTTTTGTTTGACACTCATTTTACATTTTTCAGCGTTTACAAACCAAGTCGCTTCAGAGGACTCCAGACCCAACGTCATCTTCATCTATGCCGACGACCAGGGTTCATTTGATTTGAACTGCTATGGTTCTAAAGACCTGATAACACCCAATTTGGACAATTTGGCCGAAACCGGTGTCCGATTTACAACCATGTATTCACCTTCCGCCATCTGCTCTGCATCGCGTGCTGGCTTGTTGACCGGATTGTACCCAGCCCGAGCAGGAGTTCCTGGAAACGTCTCCTCTAAACAGGGCGTCGCTGGAATGGCGACAGAACAGGTGACAATTGCAGAACACCTCAAAGCAAATGGTTACCGCACAGGCCATGTTGGAAAATGGCACCTGGGCTATACCCCGGAAACGATGCCCAATGGACAAGGATTTGATGACTCTTTTGGTCACATGGGGGGCTGTATCGATAACTACTCGCATTTTTTCTATTGGAATGGTCCCAACCGACATGATCTCTGGAAAAATGGTAAAGAAATTTTTAGAGACGGAGAATATTTTGGTGACCTGATGGTCAACCAGTGCAATTCCTTTATCGAAGAGCACCAGAAAAAACCTTTCTTTCTCTACTGGGCTATCAACTGGCCGCACTATCCTCTCCAGGGGACCAACAAGTGGCGAGAAAAATACAAAAACCTGCCGCATCCCAGAAACAAATACGCAACTTTTGTCAGCACGATGGACGAGTTGATTGGCCAAGTCATTTCAAACCTCGAAACATTAGGGCTACGGCAAAACACGATTATTCTATTTCAATCAGATCACGGCCATAGTGTGGAAGAGCGTGCTTTTTTTGGAGGGGGTAACCCGGGGCCATTTCGCGGTGCTAAGGGTTGCCTGTTCGAAGGTGGCATCCGGGTTCCTTCAATCATCTCCTGGCCCAACTCGATCCCGAAGGGCCAGGTCCGCCAACAAATGGTGTGCGGCATTGATTGGGTTCCAACCATCTTGGACTTTACAAAATCCAAGATGGTAGAATCCTCAGAACCTTTCGATGGCAAAAGCATCGCGGCGACCATTCGAACGAATGCAGACTCTCCTCATGAATACCTCTACTGGCTATTGGGTCGGGGGAAAAACGCGCAATGGGCAATCAGAAAAAATCAGTGGAAGTTACTGGGCAATCCCCGCGACGTCCGAAATCTACAATCGGTAGGTAAAAGCGATAAGTTATTTCTGGTCGATCTCGAAAATGACCTGAGCGAAAAAAACAACCTGGCGGATTCACAACAGCCGGTGATGAACCAATTAATGAAACTCCAGCAGGCAGTTCGCAATACTATCGACCTGAACTGAACTCCAGCGTTCGATCAGCCTTTTCCAGAAAGTCACTCAACAAGATCAATCACCTCAGCTTGCCCCAAATTCTCTCAAGCAACCTGTACATTCCCGGGTCAAATTCCCTTAACTCAGCTCGAACAAACGGGAAAAAGTCGTTGACACCGAGATAGGCCTCTGTGCTTTCCGCGAAGTACTCTTTTTCGTTATTCATTCCATAATGACGCACCTGGTTGCCCCGATGGTCAATGATCTTGTCGTACTTACCGGACGCTTTGGCCTTTTGAAACACGGCCTGAATCTCCTTGTTGTCAAATCCGTAAACCTGGTCATGAAACGAATGCGCCAATTCGTGGAGAATCACGTAAGGATGTTTTGCCCATTGCTGTCGATCTAAGAGTGCGTTGGCTTGTGGAATATGGACGTGTTTCACCAGCCTGGGATCAAGGCCCTTGGAGAGCAACCAACCGCGGCCCGGATGATACTGCATTCCCCTAATTTTTGGATTGTCCAATTCGATCCAGATTTTGCAGTTGTGCAATTGTTTCAGCCGATCCCTGGGAAGAATAAATTCGACTCTCTGCAAATGATTTGCAAGTGATTTGAAAACCCGTTCGGAAAATTGTTTCTGTTCGTTTTTCAACAACGCGGGGTCCACAGCGATCTCAAACCCCTCGATCTTCTTGAGGACCGGATCATAGAATTTTTCCTTTTTCGATTTATCGCTGTCCTGAGCCATCGAGTCATGAGCCAAGCATTGAAAAACCATCAACCAGGTGAACAGAGCAGTCAGACAAAATCGAGACATTTTGGGCACGAAACAATTCCTAGTTACAAGGAGAATCAAGTCCTGATAATAAACAGAATTCAAGTCATTGGGAAGAACTTCGGATGCCAAGCAGCATCCGCTCAACTAGTGAACTGATTCTGTTGCTCCCAGGGATGTCACTGCAGTGAAAGGCTCGTGATTACTGTCTAGACCTGTCACCGTATCCATCGTTAATTCTTCAGATGGCTCATCCTGATTGGTTACTCCAGCGAACCAACTCTCCAGATCCAGGCAACCTGCTCAGCTCCTAGAACAATAGGACGAAAACTCGATTTACTTTTTTTCAAACAGGATTTGGTGTAGCACTTTCAATCGTGGGCTCTTGGCAAAAAGGTAATCCCGTTCCGCATGCACGGCTGCAGCCGTGCTTTTAATTTGCATTTTAAACTCCGGGTCCTCGCGTCTTTGCTCCCTGGCCAACCGCTGTTTTGCCTGTATCTGATCATTCGTTAGCGCTAGTCGTGGAAACTTTTCCAATAACGCAGCCTCGTGATTCGCCAACTGCTTGACCAAAACCTGAAATCCCTCGTCTTCCCTGAGTTCTTGCTTAGTGGTTTCAATTTTCGATTTTTGCTGGTTCTGGGGAAGCATTTTAATGTGTGGGTTTTTCTCAAACACATAGTCCTCCATTGCTCGCTTTGCCTGATTGATTGACCGGCTCATCTGACTGTATCCCGGATCCGTTTCTTTGAGCCGTGTTCGGTAGGCACCCATCAGCTTGCGTGTTTGTTTGATACTACTAAATACGTCGGGGTAGTTTTCTTGTTGTTTCTTTTTCTGAGCCTCGACGATTCCAACCAATGCTCGATACTGGGTGTCATTTCGATAAAGTTGATCAATGGTATTGGCCTTCAAAAAACGATATTCTTCCCACGGTTCCAATCGCTTTCCAATGGTTCGGTTCTTTTGTTCGGAAAGTAATTTAGCCTTTATCGCTTTTGCGTTTTTTTGTGCCTTAGCATCATACAGTTCAAAATTATCAAAGGCGGCCCCCGGTTCATCGGTTTGGATTGCCAAATAGGTTCGATTTCGGTTGATCATTGGGTGCACGGCATAAGCAAAAGCTTGGGGCGAATCTGCACAATGAGCTACCACCACATCATCCAGAAACTCGACCGTCATCGTATACCATTTTTCACGATGAAAATCTGCCGAACAAAGGCCTTGGTAACTAGGAAAATAGGGAACTGTTTTGTCAGAAGCAGTTTGGATAAAAAAACAATCTGGCCTGATATGAATCACCGTGTTGTAGATTCCCTTCGTTCCAGTAACCAAGCGAACGTCATTAGCGGAACCAAAAGTGAAATCAAAGCGAATCATTGAATTTCCAAAAGCGGGATTCCTGACAAATGTCCGTTTGTTTTCACCGGAAACCGCACTCCGTTTCAGCACACCAGCTTCGGTTTCGTACCATTGGGCAAAAAACCAGCGGGAACTGATAGTCCCCGGCGAAAAACAGTCACCAAAGAGCAGGCGATTTGGGCGAATTAATTTAGGGTGAGATGGGGATCTTGCCGCAATATCGTTTCGCCACCCGGCAAGTTCATCTGACAATTCTTGGGCCAAGCTGAACTTTCGATTTTCAATTCTGGTCGATTCGGCGAGATCGGATTCGAGGTCATAGAGCTCAAGGTCATTGTCCTGATAGCCTTTGATTAGCTTCCAACGACCTGCTTTCAGTAAAGCACCAGCGGATTTTCCACCCAGGAAATGGGGCTGATCTAAAGGGTAATGCCAATACAGGGTTCGCTGGTTATCGACCGTCTCAGGGGCTTTAAGGTTTTCCAAAATTGACATTCCGTCGATCATCTGTTCCGGGTTTCGCTCTGCTCCGGTGGCCTCTAACAGCGTGGGCAAGAAATCAATATTGCAAGTTACTTGATTGCTCACCCGATTCTTGGGAATGCAACGGGGCCATTTAATCACCAAGGGGACCCGGATTCCGCCTTCATAGAGTTGGCTCTTGCTACCCCGCAATGGCAAATTGCTGGTGACATGTGCCTCTCCGCCGTTGTCACTGGTGAAGATGACAATCGTATTTTCTTCCAACCCAAGATCCCGAAGTTTTCTGGTTATCATCCCAATCCCCTCATCAATACTCTGCAGCATGGCGGCTAAGTGGGGGTTATGATCTTGTGCCCAGTGGTTTAACGGATCGCCTTTTCCTTGACCAGCATCTTCGCAAAGGTAGCAATTATGACGCGTACTTGGCCCCGGTGGGTGCTTCTTTCGATATCTTTCGACCAATTCATTTTTACCATTCAAAATCGAGTGCGTTGCATAGTGACTCAGATAAAGAAAAAATGGGCGTTTTTGGTTTCTCTCGATGAAATCAATTGCCTCAAGATTCATTCGATCAACCAGATACTCTTTCGCTCCCAATCGCTCTTTTTCAAAGTTGATCCAACGAATCGGTTGATCTCGAAACACATAAGGCCACGAATTGGCACCGTTCCCAACGCCTTTCCGTTCGTTCCCAATTTGAAAATCAAATCCATGGTCTTTGGGTTGCTGCTCAAATTCAGCACCATGATGTTTGTATCCGGACAAATGCCATTTACCGATCATCCCAGTGGTATAACCTCTTTCCTTCAAGAGCTCTGGCAACGTCGAAAGACTAGCATCAATCGAACGTGATGAATTAGGTCGAAGGTAATCGAGAATCCCATGACGTGCAGGGTATTGACCGGTCAACAAACTAGCCCGGTAGGGAGAGCAGACGGGTGCCGATGCGTAAGCTTGAACGAATCGCAGTCCGGAACGTCCCATTAAGTCAATGTTCCGTGTCTCATTAAACCGGTTCCCGTAACAACCAAGTTCCCTCCAACCAAGATCGTCAGCCAGAACAAAGATAATATTGGGCTTGCCGCTAACCGCCTCATCAGCCGCCATCGATCGGATCGGATTTGTGCCCGCTAACAGCAAGACAAATGGCAGAACGCAACAAACACCGAAAACAGGCCTGTCGATAAAGTTTTTTTCCTTTTGCATGGTCTCAGCGAAAGACAGTGGGATTGAATCAGGTTCAGTAAACTCTAGCGATAGCATTGTTTTCTCCGAAAGTTTGTCAGTAACTATTCTTCCGCAGAAGAAAAACAAACCGACCCACTTCAAAATTGCCGAGATCTCGCTTTGAACTGATGGCCCCAAACGACCCGTTCACCCGTTTTCCACCACGATCATCGCCTGATCCACCGCAACGTTTTCAATGGTTTCCGTACGTCCGGTTGGCCAACGAATTTCAATCGTGCACTTTCCAGAATAATCACCCAAACCGAAAATCAGGGAAGGTTCGTTTGATGATGCATAGCTAGTCCCTCCCACTAGCTCGTGAAAGAACTCTTTCTCAGCAGTTTTGACTACGATCCGTGTTCCGATTCCACTTCGATTGGATACCGTACCAACAAAATTCAATTTCAGGAAATGACCACGTTTCGATTCGTTTTTCAGCAGGGAGACACGATCATTCTGGTGATTAACCATCAAGTCCCAGTCACCGTCTTGATCAAAATCACAGC
Organism: Planctomycetota bacterium; assembly: GCA_036137535.1. GTDB lineage: Bacteria > Planctomycetota > Planctomycetia > Pirellulales > Pirellulaceae > JABAAE01. The sequence continues at coordinate 9,430 of JAZABE010000546.1, forward strand.
AGGAAGTTCCCCGCCCAATAAATTTCCTTTCGAAATAGTCACCACCCGTTTGGGTCAGTTCATGGAATGCCACGCCATCAAAAGAGAACAAGGCCGCCACCATCTTTTGCTTGCCTTCGTAAACCGGTGTATTGTTGACATGCCCCTGTGAAACAAAAATGTCAACCAGCGAGTCATTGTTAAAATCGGCCATAACGGTCCCAAATCCAAGCCAAGGCAAAGTCGGTGCATAGAGTCTCACTTTTGCACTGACATCGCTAAAACCAACATCACCGTTGTTCTGGTAAAGCGTGTTTGATTCTTCTTCGTAGTGAGTCAAAAAAATGTCCAAAAATCCGTTTTCGTCGTAATCGTAAATTCCCAGACCCATGCTTGCCTGAAATGAACCGGCCCGGTCAACATCGCAACCTTGGAGGCTCGCCACTTCTTCAAAATTGGCTTTGCCATTATTGATAAACAGGAAGTTGGCTGTCGTATCGTTGGCCACATAAATGTCCGGGTATCCATCTTTATTAAAATCAGCAATTGCAACACCCAGTGCCTTATTGCCTTTCCCAAAAACACCGCGCTTGTTGGCCTCATCAATGAAGGTTCCGTCACCCTGGTTGATATAAAGTGCATCTGGCCAAGCATCGACATGCTTGGGATGGCAAATTGCGGGATTTCCCTTGTCGTCCTGACAAGGATGGGGATTGAACCGATCATATTGCACATAGTTGCAAACATACAAATCGAGGTCTCCATCCAAATCAATATCGGCCCATGCCGAAGTACTACTCCAACGTTCACCATTGGCGACACCCGTCGAGGCCGTCACTTCTTCAAACGTTCCATCCCCCAGGTTTCTCCAAAGAGCATTCCTACCGCAATTGGTGACATAGATATCTCCAAAACCATCCCCATCAAAGTCACCAGCAGAAACTCCCTGGCTATAGCCGTGTTCATGGATTTCACATAAAGGAGTCACTTCCTCAAACCTCTGGCCAGCTCCTTGTCGATAAAAAACATCCTTGGGTTGTTGAGCAGTAGCAACTTTGGTCGGATCACCTCCCTGGCATAAATAAGCATCCCACTTTCCGTCTAAATCGTAATCCAACCAGGCGCTTCCGCCCCCAGTGGTTTCAACCATTAACGACTGACCTTGTTGGCCATTTTGATAGGTGAAATCTATTCCGGACGCATCCTGGACTTCCTGGAAAACGAGTCCTGGACGAAAATTCTCGCCAGTTTTCTGCTCGGGCAAATCTGCAAGATCCAGCCTTAGCTTCTTAGGCTTCTTCTTGGTCGAAATGGAATCCTGGACCGAAGAACCTGATGGCCCCTGATTCGAATTTCCAGTGTCGCAACCACCCCCTGCGGCCAGCAGTAGCAACCCAACTAGCAAGCAACGTTCAAACCATGACTTCAGCTTCATCGACCAGACCCGTAAATTCGATCAGATAAGTTTCTCGCTACGTCTTCTTCTCCGCACATTCTCGAATAATCAAGTATTTGCCGCAGTGTAGGGAGTGGAACATCCACAGTATTTTCAGCCTGAAGGACTTTACGCATAATTTCCTTACCAAGGGCGGCCGATTCTTGCATCGGTTCTAATTCCTTTGTTTTTTTCAATTGCCGCAGCACCATGGAATATTCATGTCGGCATTGCCAGTCAAATGGATTTAAATCAAGGCACTTCAGGTAAGATTCTTCGGCCTTCTCCCATTCTTCTTTGTACGAATAGAACCAGCCAATCACTCTCCAGAACCGACTATCATCTTCAATATCAATCTCGAGTGCATTGAGCAATTCTCCCACTTGCCTTGCATTGGCACGATGCACGTTATACATCAAATCCAGGATCAAAATTTCACGGTTGTTAGGATATTTGACACGGAGGTTTTTGATGAGTCCCGCAGACTGAGAAAGCTGGGCTTCCAATTTTTCATCTTTCTGCTCCATACTTTGATCGACCCCCGCGGAAATCAGGTGAAGAGCACTGGCGACTTCATAAATTTCGCTGTCACCCGGATATTGCTCTGCCCATTGTACGTTTACCGAGTACCCATTGGTAAAGGTGATCCAGTCAGCTCCTACAAGGTAAACATAAGTTTCCGGGATATCAGCTCCCCCGGAAATCGCTCGTCGTGACTCGGCAACCAGAGCGTTTCTTTGGCGGGTCATGGCGTAAAAAAAATTCAACCTGCGATGCGCTTCCTTAGATTTTGGTTCTCTTGCCACCAAACCCTGAAAACTAGCCTCCGCTTCCTTGACGCGGTTATTGCGAAACTGGAGGTCACTCAAATGCACCAATGAAGCAAACGGACCTGTCGCCGGCATATTGCTGAGGTATTCAATTTCTTTGATTTCGTTGCCG
>JAZABE010000547.1:0-1477 GCA_036137535.1 Planctomycetota bacterium
TCCCCATCAGGTGCGACGCGTTGTAAGGCTCGGAAGCCGGTTCTCCAGCGTCTCGACTAGACCTGCCAACAATTTGCCCCATATTCAATCCACCGCCCGCAAACGCCAGCGTGCAGAGTTTTGCCCAATGATCACGACCACCTTTTTCGTTCATTTTGGGAGTTCTTCCAAAATCACCGGTGATCACTAACAAAATTTTGTTGGACAGACCGCGGTCGCCGACATCCTGCAAAAAAGTCGAAACCGCCTGATCCAGGGTTCGACCCAGCATATCCATCCCTTTAACCATCCCAGGATTATTGCCATCGGCATGCATGTCCCATCCGGCACTGTGAACCGTCACAAACTTACACCCTGACTCACAAAGCCGTCGGGCCATGAGCATCTGTTTGCCCAAGGTGGATGGACGGAATTTCTTGTGACCGATTTGGATCTGGCTGGTGTCATACAACTCGACTAATTTCGGGTCTTCTTTAGACAAATCAAGAGCATCCGTGCTCCCCCCGACCAATAAATCAAAAGCTTGTTCAGTAAATTTATTAGTCCCGGTGCCAGCAAAATCCCGTTCCGCTGTGCGTTTCCAGTCATCCAGTGACTTCAACAGTGATGTTCTTTCGCCAAAACGCTCACTGGGAATATTGAGCGACATGTTCGACATTGCTTTTCCACCAACCCCCGGCTCAAAAGGCATATAAGGGGCTCCCAGCGTACCCGGCCAAGAACCTTTCCGAACCCGTCCCAGCTCTTTTCGATACTGGCCATCGATTTCTGGTTCAGTCAGCAAACTATAAGTGGGAAGTCCCGTATCCGGGTCATTCGCGCCCCGTATTCGAGAAACCAGTGACCCCATACTGAAGCCTTCTTTTTGGTCGCCCCGTGGATTGGTTCCACCACTCAATACATGCACATGCGCTTGTTCATGCCCGCCAACCGGATGTTGAAACGAGCGGACGACCGAGAGATTCTTGGCGTGTCGGGCAAGACGACTGAATGTCCCGCCAAACTGAACACCGGAAATGTTAGTTTGCACCGATCCCGTGACACTGCGATTTCCTGCCGGTGCCTCCATTTTTGGATCAAAGGTTTCGATATGGCTTGCTCCACCTGACAGGTAAAGTAAAACCACGCTTCGGTCTCTTACGAAAGCACTGGGAAAGCGATCCTTGGCCGCTAACAGGTCGGGCAACGTTAAAGAACCCAGCGCTAAAGTACCGGCACAAAGAAAGTCTCGCCGGGAACGGCCGGTACAATCTTTTTGTTCACTGGAATCAAATAAAGTCAACATTTTTGATCCTGCCGTTGTCCAAGCAATGCATTCTGAACGGTTTATTCCCAATTGGAGAGAATCGTACCGGGATCAGCCTCAATCGGAAAACACCAGTTCTCGAACCCTCCCGGATTCTTGAAAATTCCTTGGTTTTCCCAAATTCGCCCACGAATTCCGCTAGCTGGAAATCCTGATCCTGTCTATTTATCC
>JAZABE010000548.1:0-12208 GCA_036137535.1 Planctomycetota bacterium
AAAAAACGCGGGCTCACACCTGGAACTGACGCCGATCGCTACACCTTGATCCGACGAGCAACCTTCGACCTTACGGGATTGCCGCCAACACGATCTGAAATCGAGGCATTTCTAAAGGACAACTCAGCAAACGCTTTTGAAACCGTTGTAGAACGCCTGCTAGCTTCACGCGCCTACGGTCAACGATGGGGAAGACACTGGCTGGATATTGCCCGCTATGCGGATACAGCCGGAGATGGATCCGATTACCCGGTCCGTGAAGCCAGCAAGTATCGCGACTGGGTAATCGATGCATTTAACAATGATCAACCCTTTGACGAATTTGTCCGCGAACAAATCGCGGGCGATATCCTTGCCCTTCAAGGCCCTGTTGAGGATTATGCCAAAAGGGTCATCGCGACGGGATTCTTGGCAATTGGTAAACGATACGGCTACAAAGCTTCTCCCGATTATCAACACTTGGACTTTGCCGACGTTATTGACTCCCTTGGACGATCCTTGCTGGGGCTCTCCTTGGGCTGCGCGCGATGCCACGATCACAAGTATGACCCCATTTCCGCTGCAGACTACTATGCCCTCTATGGAATCATGCAAAGCTCACAATGGGCGTTCCCAGGAGGTGAAGAACAGAAACGACCTGCTCACTTCCCGCCCCTAGTTCCCCCTGAAGAGGCCGCAATATTAACAAAGAAGAAGCAGGATACTGTGGCCCATCTCGACATTGAAATAGCGAATTTAAAACGCCAACAAATGAAACTCGACCCGAACTTCCTGGCTGGTGGTGTCGATCTGGGGTTCGAGGCCCAGCAACCGGGCAAGCCGCTGGGTAAACCATGGGTCAGTTCAGGACCGCTTGAAATCACCCCCAAAGCACAAAGCCCTTTTGACCACATCCACCCTCAAGGAAAGGTCGGAGTGAGACTCGGTAGCGGTCAATCCACGGACGGTCTCCGATACGTTTTCACAAACAGGCTGCAGGCAACCTCGGGTAAACCAATGCATTTCACAGTAGATTTTCGACCGGTCGCCTCATCAACGCAAACCGGCGCCTTCCGGTTTTATCTCGGTCGCGGTGTCGTCCAGTCTCTAGCCGTTGAATGCAGCGCGACTACGACGGAATTCAAAATACGAAACGGATCCGAATGGCAAACGATCCGAAAACTCATCCCCGGTACTTGGTACACACTGCAACTGACCATCGATCCGGCCGCAAAAAAATACTCAGGCGTTGTTGGCACCACAGACGATTTGACCGAGTTTCGGGACAAATCGACAGGGCCCAATTGGGACGGGATCGCTGATTGTTTCATTTGCGACGGATTTGGGCATATCCCGGGCCCAGCCTGTTCACGGGATATCGACAATATTGGACTCCAGGAAATGCAATTCAAAAAGCCAGGTACAGGACCGATCACAACCCGAATCCAGAACGCGGTGACAGGAAAACGATTGGATCAAATCGAGACTGAAATCAAAGCCTTGACAAAACAACGACAGACTGTCGCGGCAAATCCAGCTTTCCCGGTTGCTTACGGCGTCACCGAAGGTTCGCCGATCAATGCTAAATTTCAGAAACGCGGTGAACCGCATCGTCTCGGCGATGAGATCCCGCGTCGAAACCTGGAAGTCCTCGGGGGAGACCTTGTCTCTGAAGTCACCGGTAGCGGTCGACTTGATTTGGCGAATTGGATCACTCGACCCACGAACCCTTTGACCGTTCGGGTCTTTGTGAACCGGGTCTGGCAATGGCATTTTGGTCAAGGAATCGTGCCAACGCCAAGTGATTTCGGCTCCCGTGGCCAGCCTCCAACCCATCCAAGATTGCTGGATTGGCTGGCAACCCGGTTTATCGAATCCGGTTGGTCAGTGAAGTCACTCCACCGCTTGATTATGAATTCAAGAACTTACCAACTATCCAGCCTCAACAACGAGGCTAATTTATCAGCTGATCCCCTGAATCAATTTTACTGGCGATACTCGCGACGGCCTCTGGATGCCGAATCCATCCGGGATGCAATTCTCGCAATCAGCGGACAGCTCGACTCGTCAATTCCAAAACCTCACCCGTTTCCACCGGTCGAGACGTGGGGATTTACCATCCACAACCCGTTCCATGCTGTCTACGATTCAAACCACCGTAGCATCTACTTGATGGTTCAACGCAATCGAAGACATCCTTACCTGGCATTATTCGATGCTGCCGATCCCAACCAAAGCATTGCAAATCGCCAACCCACCACGACTTCGACTCAAGCCCTGTTCCTGATGAATTCATCCTTCATCCATGAACAAGCAAAATATTTCGCCAAGCGAATCGTTGCTGTTCCAGGCAGCGACCGAGACAAACTTTTATGGGCTTTTGAAACAACCCAAGGCCGAACTCCTGAAAACATCACTGTTCAGAATGCCCTTCGATTCATCTCCCAATATCGGAAAAAAACCTCGGCCCAAAACTCGACCCGCGATCAGGACATTGTCACGTGGTCAGCCTTAGCGCGAGTTCTGTTGACCAGCAATGCCTTCCTTTTTGTTGATTAAGGACAAAATGACCACAACGTCTCAACCTACCGTAACCCGCCGAGATTTTTTAAGCCGAGCTTCTGGCGGATTTGGCGCCGTCGCGTTAACAAGCTTACTTGGCGATCTGGCAGCGGCTTCCGGTGATCCACTGATGGCACGAAGCGGACATCACGTCGCCCGCGCCGATCGCGTGATTTTCCTCTATTCGACCGGTGGTGTTTCGCACATTGACACCTTTAACCATCGACCCCAGTTGACGGTCGATCATGGCAAATCAATCACTGCCTCTCGGTGGCTTAACAAATCCGGAGATTTCAAACGGTTCCTGGTCAAGCCACGTTTTCCATTTAAACAATATGGTCAAAACGGCACTTGGGTCAGCAACCTGTTTCCTCAACTAGGCTCGGTGATCGACGAAGTTTGCGTCCTCAACGCAATGCACTGTGAAAGCGATGGGCACGACAAGGCAACACTGGCAGCTCACACAGGCTCTGCGCAGTTTGCCCGGCCCAGCGCGGGTTCCTGGGTAAGCTACGGCCTGGGTACAGTCAACCAGAACTTGCCATCGTTCATGGTTTTGGCTCCCGCGGCACCCTACGCCGGGGCGCAAACCTGGGCTAGTGATTTCCTGCCTGCCTGTCACCAAGGCACTCACATCGTCCCCGGCACAAACCCCTTACCCAACATCCGCCCCCAAGCTGCAGATGCGACGTTACAGCAAATGGAACTAAACCTGCGAAATAAGCTGAACCAGGTCCACCTCAGTCAACGATCCGAAGATCAAACGCTTGATGCTCGTATTCGTTCATTCGAAACGGCTTTCGGCATGCAACGGGAAGCACCTGAGGCGTTCGACCTGTCTGGTGAAACCGAGGCCACATTAAAACTCTACGGACTCCAACGCGGAGTGACTGCCGGTTTTGGCTGGCAATGCCTCGTCGCTCGGAGACTTGCCGAACGGGGCGTACGGTTCCTTGAACTCATTGATGTCGGGTCGAGCAATAACTGGGACTCGCACGGAAACATGGGCGACCACGAACGGCTGGCCAAAGCAATCGATCAGCCGATCACCGGCCTGCTCACTGATCTCAAACAGCGCGGCATGCTGGAAAGCACTCTCGTTGTTTGGACCACCGAATTTGGGCGAACCCCTTTCCATCAAAATGCTGATCATGCGGGTCGTGAGCACCACAATCTTTGCTTTTCGTCCTGGATGGCTGGAGGGGGAGTAAAAGGGGGAATCGTTCACGGCCAATCTGATGAATACGGCATCCGCACCGCCGAAGACGCAGTACACACCCATGATCTTAACGCAACGATGTTACATCTTCTGGGACTCAATCACAAACGATTAACTCACCGCCATGCCGGTCGCGACTTTCGCCTGACAGACGTGCATGGTCGTGTCATCCATGAAATCATTTCTTAACACCCTATTTCCTAATCCTCTCCGCTGGCTGCCTGAATTTCCAAACCAACTGAACGGTTTTCCACTTACCGCATTTTATTCTTTTTTGACGACAGACCTTCTGTTTCTTCCGCTCAATCTCGCCAGATCGCTACTGGCAACGCAGTCGAGGAAAGACACCCCGTCGGATTTAGCAACAGGCAATCCTTAGCGAACTTTAAACCACTCCCTTACCCATCGAATTTGCCTGCTGAATCCGATTCCATTTAAATCCACCGATTGGCCCACTAGTCGTGAAGTTTGACAAAGTCGGGAAAACCAACGACACTAGTCCGTGGATAAAGGCCCTCTCCTTGGAAACATTGTGGTAGTGATTTGGGTAGCCGATGATTCAAAGAATAGTCTTAGTTAGTTTCAGCTTTTGGTTTGGTTTCGTGGGTGCAACAGGACTGTCCGGACACGATTTAAAATTCAAAAAACTTTTTCCGTCCAATCGCGTTCTGCAAATCAAAATCAACGTGGCCGAAGACGACTGGGAGTCCATCCGCTATGTCCGCCGTGATTTACGCACGGAACTTGCCCCCGAACGACAATTTGGTCCGCTAAAAGGGCCTTACGAATACATCATGGCAGACATTGTCATCGATGGTGTCAAATTCAAAAACGTTGGACTGCGAAAAAAAGGATTGCTCGGATCTCAAAGTGTGACAAGACCCTCCTTTAAAATCAAACTGAATTACAAGAACAAAAAACAGGATATCGATGGCTACTCCTTGCTGACTTTGAACAACAACCAACAGGATCCGGCCGGTTTAAGCCAATTCATGGGTTACCGTTTTTTCCAAAAAGCCGGCTTAGCCGCTCCAAGATGTGCGTTGGCCCATGTCACTTTTAATGGAAAAAATTTCGGTGTCTACACCCATGTTGAATCGGCCAAAGCACCATTAGCTCAAAACAATTTTGGCAACTCCAACGGAACGTTGTATGAAGGCACGGTCAACGATTTCCATCTGGGTTGGGAAGATAGTTTTGACCGAAAATTCGGTGACGATTCGCCTGGCAAAAAACGTCTTAAAGCCCTCATTCAGTCGTTAGAAAAGGCCAAGGACGGCGCGCCGGACAATTTCGACTTGGTGAAGTCTGTTGAAGCTTCGGTGGACTTGGATCACTTTTTCAAATACTGGGCAGTCGAAAGTCTACTTGGTTTCTGGGATGGCTACAGTGGAAACCGAAACAATTTCTTCATCTACGTAAACTCTGAGAATGACAAAATCTATTTTCTTCCCTGGGGTGGCGACTGCATGTTTCAGAAATATAGCATGGTGGATCGCGATCCAAGATTACCCTTGTCGGTTAAGACAAAGGGAATGTTGGCGTATCACCTTTACCAGAATGAATCCGCAAGAGAACGTTATCGAACCACTTTGCTGGACGTCCTTTCCATTCACTGGAATGAGGCGGAACTCCTTGACGAATCTGAACGTGTCCAACAAATGGCCGAACCGTATTTCACAGGATTCCAAAAAAGCAGATCCAACCGTGATGCAATCCGGAGATTTATCAGGAACCGTAGAGATGAGGTAATGGACGAGATCGCTGACGGCATGCCCAACTGGGATCGCAAACCAGGCGATCCAGCGGTGATCACCAAAGATTCGGATTGGGGGCGAAAAAAACCTGAATCCGAAGATCCCAATGACCTCTGGTTAGCCGCGAAAAACGGAAACATGGCGGCAGTGAATGCACTCCTCAATAACGGGGTGCCTGCGGACAAGGCAAATCAAGATGGAACCACCCCTTTGATTATGGCTGCATTGGCAGGGAAAGTGGACGTCGCTAGATTGCTGATCGAAAAAGGGGCTCAGGTGAACGCCCGGGCCAACGATGGAAACACCGCTATTCACAGTGCCGCTTTTCTGGGGCACTGGCGTGTGGTTGAATTGCTGGTCGAGCATGACGTGGATCTTTTATGCCTGAATCGCAGCGGGGAAACCCCTTTGGATGTGGCTTCCGGGGACTGGGACGAGGCAGTAGATTTCACGATGAGAATCAATGATATGCTGAGTTTGAATCTCAATCTTCGCCAATCGAAAAAGAACCGAAGCCGAGTTTCAAAACACCTGAAAAAAGCAACTGAACTGCAACGCAAAAAAGACATATGGGGCGCTGCCAAAGACGGAAAATTCAAAATGGTGGCAGACCTGCTGGAAAACGGTATGAATGTCGACCAACGAAACCCTGCAGGCAATACACCTTTGCTCATGGCGGCAATGGGAGGCAAATCAGAAATCGCGCGATTGCTGATTGAAAAAGGGGCCAACGTCGATGCTCGGTCCAATGATGGCAATACGCCCATTCATAGCGCCGCTTTTCTGGGACATCTGCGTGTGGTCAAATTGCTGGTTAAAAATGAAGTGAATCTAAACGCCCTAAATCCTCAGAACCAGACGCCCCTGCAAGTCGCCATGGCTCCCTGGTCTGAAGCAAGCCGATACACGCAACAGATGAATAACATGTTAGACCTGGGGATCGACCTTAAGCGTTCTGAGAAAAACCGTAAAACGGTCGCGGAATTTCTACAGATCACCACCAGGAATACCGACTCTGAGAATTCGAACCAATAGTCTAAACATTCTCTTTGAACACTTTCTTTTCAACACCTGAGCTCCACCTCAATACCGAATTCAAACCGACTACTGCTTGAAACCATGACAAACATTAGACTTTCCCTTTACCTAACCGTCGTTTATCTCTTATTGGTTTTACCCCAATTCAGCGTGGCTGAAAAACCGAACTTTATTTTGATCTTCGCGGATGACCAGGGCTACGGTGACCTCAGTTGTTTCGGATCCAAGAAAATCAAGACACCCAATATCGATCGTCTTGCAAAAGAGGGTCGAAAGTTCACCAGTTTCATGGTGGCCTCTCCGGTTTGCACTCCTTCACGGGCCGCGCTCCTGACGGGTTGCTATCCAAAACGAGTCGGAATGCACCAGGGCGTTTTGTTTCCGAACTCAACCCGAGGTCTTAGTCCCAAAGAACACACGCTGGCCGATCACCTGAAATCACAAGGCTATGCCACTGGGTGTTTTGGCAAGTGGCACCTGGGACATCACCCAGAAGTCCTGCCGACGTCGAATGGATTCGATACCTATTTAGGAATCCCCTATTCGAACGACATGAACCACCCCAACAACCAGGGAAAACCCAGCGGCGGCTGGCAAGGGATGGATACCCTTTGGAAAGACCCAGGCTCCACGTTAACCAAGTGGAAGACCCCACTGTTTAAAGATGAAGCGATTGTCGAACTACCCGTGGACCAACGAACCGTTACCCGCAGGTACACCCAAGCCGCCATCGATTTTGTTAAATCCAACCAAGACAAGCCGTTTTTGGTTTACTTGCCCCACTCAATGCCGCACATTCCACTCTACGTTCCGGATGAGGTTCGCGACCCCGATCCTAAAAACGCTTACACAAATACCATCGAACACATTGACTCCGAGGTTGGCCGGCTTCTCAATGTCTTGGACGAACTCAAACTAAGCAAAAACACTTACGTCATTTACACAACCGACAATGGTCCCTGGCTTCGATTCAAGCATCACGGTGGATCCGCTGGTCCTCTTCGCGATGGAAAGGGAACCACCTTTGAGGGTGGGCAACGGGTCCCCTGCGTAATTCGTGGTCCAGGAATCCCGGCCGGTACCAGCTGCAATGCATTGACTGGAACGATCGACGTTCTACCAACCATTGCATCCATCACCCAACAGCCATTGCCCGAGGATCACAAAATCGACGGCCTTGACGTTTCGGGACTCTGGCTGGGAAATGACTCAGGAGAAAAGCGAAACGAATTTGCTCATTTTAATTCCCAAGGCAAGCTCGAAGGCATTCGCCAGAAAAACTGGAAGTTGCTCGTCAAAACGCCCCGCGGCAAACGGAACCAGCAACAGAAAGGCTCAGGCAACAAGCTCCCCCAAACTTTCCTGTTTGATCTCAACAAAGACGTAGGCGAACAAAACAACCTGGCGAAACAAAATCCGGACATTGTCAAACGCCTAGCAGACCGGATGAAACAACTCGATTCCGAAATCACGGCAAATGCCCGTGTTGCCTGGTTCAAAACCAAGCCCAAATGAGCACTCGCACCACAATCACTGCGGCAAACGATACCCGCTCGCAGTCTTGCCTTCTTGGGTCAAATTACCCGTTGTCCACAGAAGCCCTCGAACGACCAATTCCAGGTAGCGATCATCCGCAACCGTTTCATTGAAATGGCCCAACGAGGTGCTGAATATTTTCGTTTTCTGAGGACCGTAATGATTGGTCCACACCACAACCGCCTTGGCAACTTTTGGCTTAGCACCGGGAGTTGCCTTCTTCTTTTTAGCCTTTGTTTTTTGCGTCTGAGTTCCAGATGCGAGAATCTCGGCCCCTGGAAATACCCGGACGTTGTTGTAAAGTTCTTCGTTCCCGGTAAGCCAGGGTTTCATCCCTTTCACAATCGGATTTTGGGAATCTGAATAAGTAACCTGAATCGGAAGCTTCGGACCATGACCGGTTGATTGAACGCCAATCATTTCATACCACCCCGCATTATCCGCGCCAGCTTTAACCGCTTTACGGAAATCCCCCCAACGGTAACTATGCATCGCGCAGTGCAGATTAACAGCTGGCAAGCCATTTTTATGGGCAGCAAGAATTCGTTTCACATACTCACCATCGGTAACGGCGGCTGAACATTCGTCATGGATGACGACATCAAAACCATTAGACCAGTCATCCGTTTCATAGATTTTGAATCGGGCTTTCGTGCTGGTATCTGGGTTATAGACAATAGTTACCTTGGCATTGATTCTTTTTTCAATGCCTTCCTTCAGAATTTTGGTTTGTTTCGCATAGTCATGACAACAACCCCCGGCGACCAAAAGAATTTTCAACGGCGCAGGAACCGCCGGTGCTTCCAAAGACCTTAACGCAACCCGTTCTTGCCCTAGGGTTAGGTTGGTGAGCCCAACGATCAACAAGCAGTAAAGCCAGATCGGGTATTTCATCGGTCGCTCCTGAAACGAAGTGATACACTGAGGTAATTCAACAGCTAAGTATAACCAAGGTTTAACCTAGCGTGTTGAACGCGACCGAAGAACCGGAAAAGCAAATGCGACTCCGGTGGCTGGGGCAAGTGGAGGTCCCAAGGTTGGATCTTCGCTTTTCCAACAAAACCCTAAATCCCTGAGATCCTCGTCAACTAAGCCAAGATTTCTTTGACAATCCCGCGGCTATCGCCGAATGTATCTCGCTGGACACCGAGCTGTTTCAGCATGGTGAGATACAGGTCGGACAGCCGCCTGTCCTGTTTTTGGACATCTTTTTGCCAAGGCTCTGTTCGTCCGTCCCAAGCACCAGCCTGAGGGTTATCTCCTGCATGATTGACGTAGATTCCATGCTGAAACCCCATGTTTTTACCACCCGCTAACACGAGTGGATAATTCCGGGACAGATGAAAAGCACTGGATGCCGACCCATAAACAACCAGCGAATTATCGAGCATAGACCCTTGCCCACCGGGTTCCTTTTCGTGAGAAAGCTTGCCAAGGAACCTTGAAAATTCCTGATTTAGAAAACGGCAGTATTTGCCAAAGTTCTTCCACCCGTCTGGATGTCGCGTCTCATGGGACAATTGATGTGCCAGTGGAAATCCAACTGCACGCGCGAGGTGATCGCTGATCCCCACACCGTTTTCACGCCCGATCTGATAAGTGGCAACCCGCGTAGAATCCGTTTGAAAAGCAAGGAACACTAGGTCAAACATGGTTTGGAGATAGATTTTTGGATCGTCAGGCGTGATGTTTAGATTGAATTGATCCTGATCCACCTTGGGCAGGGGAATGTGCATCCATTTTTTTGCCTTTTCCACCCTGATTTCGGCCTCTCGAACGGAGTCAAGGTAGTCATCTAGGCTTCGTCGATCGTTTTCCGACAAAACCTTTCTGAGCGAATTGGCATCCTCAAGCAATCCATCCAATGAACTCTTGCTAAGGGCAATTCGCTTAGCGGCGTTACCATCTTTTTTCACAAACAATTGATCAAAAATTGCCTTCGGACGGTGCTCTGCCGGAATGGCCTTGCCATTTTTGTTGAACGACAGCGTGTGAGCTCCCCTCGGAGTTCCCACACCACCATCGGTTGACATGACCAACGACGAGAATCGCGTTTCGCTACCAATATGGTCCGCATAGACTTGGTCCATCGAAATTGAATTTTGATAGGGACCATCATAACCGGTCGCGGCCGAGGTCAAAAACTGGTCTGCATTGGAATGACCATGGACGCTACGACTAGCTTCATGGGAAAACCCTGAAAGCACCGTAATGTTTTCACGCAGTGGACTTAAAGGTTCGAGGCATTTTGTAAATTGATAATCTTTTCCGGTTCCCAAGGGAAACCAGAACCAATCCTTGTAATCATCCTCCTGCGGTAGTGGCATGGGAACGCCATCGGGAAAATAAAAACAGGCAAGTCTTTTCGGAGAATTGCTCTCCTCTTGCTGCCGCGTTGTCGCAAACGAAAGGGACGGCAACAGGGGAAGAGCCAACGCGATACCACTTCCCCGCAAGAACCGTCGTCGATCAAGTTGATTGAAAGCCCTATTCATTCGCAAGCCCTTAACATGGAGTGTGTTTTATCGTGTCAAAAAAAGATCGCTACTCACTATCGCCTGTATCATTTCAGCAAAGCGATCTTCCTGCCGCCGCACCAAACCGGTTATTTTTTGAAGATCGGAATGATCTTCAAAAGTGAGCGGCCTCCCAAGCGCATAAGCGGTCATCTTATTCACCAACCCTTTGACAAATTGATCCTGTCTGTTTTCGAGTAGATAGGTTTTCAAACCTTCAATGCCTTCCAGTTTATCCTGGTTAAACAGTTCACTGGTCGAATCAACCGGTTTTTCACCAATTTTCATCCGCCATCTTCCAATTGCATCATAGTTTTCAAATGCAATTCCCCAAGGATCAATCTTCACATGACAACTCATGCAGGCGGCGTGATCCCGGTGACGTTCAATGCGTTCCTTGAGTGTCATTTTCGCAATCGCCGGATCCGCTAAATCAATCTCAGGCACGGCCGGTGGTGGTGGCGGTGGAGGATCGTCAAGAATTTTCTCCAACATCCAAACGCCCCGTTTTAAAGGGTGTGAATCTTGGCCATCAGAATTCATGGTAAGAACTCCAGCTGAAGTCAACAGGCCCCCTCGGTGCAATTGAGGTGGCACGTTAACCGGTCGAAAATGATTTCCCCTGACGCCTGGCAAACCGTAGTGATTCGCCAAGCGAGCGTTCACCATGACATAATCAGAATGAATAAAATCGAGCACACTTTTATTGCCGCGCAGAACCTGTTCAAACAACTTGACAGGTTCGTCGAGCATCGCCGATTTGAGTTCAGGATCGACACCCCGGTACGTTTTCGAAAAATTGACAAACTCCAACATTTCCAGATTCAACCACTGCTTGACAAAATGCTGACTCAGCCTGCCGATTCGTCGATCGTTTAACATCCGTGTTACCTGGTCAGCAAGTACCGCTTGATCAAGAAGCGTGCCGTTGCTTGCCAACTGGTTCAGTTTTTCGTCAGGCAGGCTTGACCACAGAAAGAAAGAGAGTCGAGTTGCCAATTCGTGGGCATCGAGTTTTTTGGAGTCTTCCGCAGTTTGCTTCCGCTCATCATGCATCGCGCCCCCCAGGTAAACAAAGTGGGGAGAAGCGATAACGGCAGCTAGAACTTCTTTGGCTGCCTCTTCAAAAGACCCACACAGCGGCCTGACTTTTCTAAAAAGCGTTAATTTGCGATCAACTTCTTCCTGGGAAACCGGTCGCCGCCAGGCCTTTCTCATAAAACGCAACAGGATCTCTTCGACAGTCGCAATCTCTTGATCTTTCCGAGTTGGTTTCTTAAAAATTCTTTGATGAGACGCCGGAGGCCACTGCTCATAGACCGGGGATTCAATCTCAACGTAATCGATCATGACAGATCCTTGCGACATCGAGTCATTGACGATTTTGATATATTCGGAGGGACTGGGAGTCACCCCCAAAGGATACTTGCCTCGCACCGAATTACGCGGGTAAATATCACCCAGTGAAATCTCCCACTGGTAAAACCTATATTGATTCGATTCAACCGGTGTGTTTTGCCGCCCGACGGGCATGACAGATCGTCCCTCATTCGAAGCTTGCCAGCCAAATTCAAGTCGAAGATTCGGCTGATCCAATTCAT
>JAZABE010000549.1:0-3244 GCA_036137535.1 Planctomycetota bacterium
CCAGTACCGGGAGATAAGAAAATTGTTCCCCGCGAGGCGTTTGCTGGGCTGTTCCGGTGTGCAGTGACTTTACCCCAAGAGTTTGGTGAGCTTCCTTACCTGCAGGGGGGAGTTGGACGCAAGGAGACATTTGTTTCCTTGATGCTGCGGCCTAAAGTTTGCCCGGCGGTTCCCGGTTTGTCAGCGGAAAAAACAATGGAAACCCGGTTCTTTGCACCGGCGGGTTTGGTCAGCAACCTTGATTTTGTCGAGTCGATTTTTGGAAATGCCGGAAGTCCGTTCGAATTGGCCAATGATGCCGGGTTGGACGTGGAGCATTGGACCGGTCATACGGGTGCGGTTATCTTGGCCCCGCAGATGCTTCAGTTGACCAAAAAGTCATTAGGTCTGCCTCATTACGATGATGCCACGCCACGGCAACGCAACGATGGAATGTGTTGGCAAGACGAAAGCGAAACCTACAACGATGGAACACCGTTCAAAATTACCTGCCGTTCCAAGGCGGGCGTTGTTGTGACCCTCATCGCAGATAATTATTTTGGTTATTGCAAAAAGGAAGTGAAAACCCAAATCAGTTTTGCGGCGAATTTGTACGGTAATGCCGAAGAAGAGCATGCCGGGGGCGCCATTGCGTTTGTCAGTTATGCGTTGGGTAATGAATTCGCATTTAACAGCCAGAAATACAATCAAAAAACCTTCAAGGATATTTCGACCGAGTACGCTGACCAGATGGACCTCCATCCCGATGGGTATGCGGTTGACCGGAATTTCCCAAACTTGATTTATGTGAATGAGAATGCGGTGGCCTCCTTGCCGACTCAGGAGATTTCCTGGATGCAGGGCACCCAGCGTCAATCCATTCCGTTGTTACCTGGAAAGATTTACATTGGTCCATCGGGTTACCAGGTGCAGATGGAAAAGCACGGGGCCGCTCCGTCCTGGCGGCTCATTGGGACAATGGGGGAAGGCACATTCTGCCACAAACCCTGTACTGTTAGTGGTGGAGGGAAAAGTGAAATCAGCAAATCCATTGATGATTTCATGCTTTATGGCCCGATTTTTGTCGTCGATATCGAGAAAGATTTCGATAAAGTCCAGGAGATTTTCGACAAAGACTATGGAGATCGATGGCGACCGGAGATGCCCGATCGTCCGATGTACCGACATGGCCCCAGTCGCAAAGTGCTCGATCCGGATCGAACTCTGGGCAGTGTGATAAAATTGTTAACACCTTCCAGAGATTACTCCACGGATTACAACCAGTGGTTGGAATCCATTGAAAACCATATCTATGCCCTCGTTTTCATCATCAAGCGATTCCAGGAGCCGGTTCACGACTGGGACTGGCGGCAGCACTTCAACGTAGATGTCGTCAATGGAGAATTGGGACATGAACTGAAACACCACGATCGCAAATTGGTGGGAACCTATCTTCGAGTGGGGTTACTGCCTGACAAAAGTTGGAGAACGTTCAAGCTGCGGCAAGATTTTGCCCCGGCCAAAAAAATCCAGACAGAAGACGACATCAGTGTTTCTACTGTGGTTCCCAAGCATCAACTGGATGAGCTCCCGCAATGGGTGCAGCATGCAAACGGAGTCAAGTTTATCTCGAATTGCGAATACCGACTTTTTCAGCGGCCAGATGAAGCCATTAACCGTGGAATGGACAAGCAGACGGAAAAAGACTTCTCCCAACCCGATAATTTTATTTCGAACTTTGAGCCCTTGGACCGAAGTCAGATTAAGGAGATGGTGAATCAAGCGGTGACTTTTGACCAGTTTACGGATCCCATGCGCAAGGCCATGCTCGCTGCTCAAGATGGTAAGGCTGACTACGCAGTCAGTTCGTCGGACCCCAGGATCGTGGATGGCAAACCGACCAAGAACCCTCGTTACCTTCAGAAGCGACCAGATCTTTTGGATCCATTGGGTGATTATGCTTCCCGGGTGGGCATGCGGTTTTACCGGGGACAACCGCAAGAACGCCCCCTTTATGTGCCGGTGCTTTCCGTGTTGGCAGGGCGTCGCAACAATGCAGGGGACCGGGAAAAAGGCATTCGCCCCTTGGCCGTCTACAACCCACTCCACTATCAGGATTTGCCAGAACTTTTTATGGACTTTATTTCGTCGCTGACCGGTAAAAGCCCTTCAACGACGGGTGCTGGTAGCGAAGGAGCGTTAACCAAGGGGCCCTTTAACATGCTGCGGCCGACGGTCGATCTCAATAATGCACTGGTCAGTTATATTCTGACCAACCTGCAGGGGTTTTCCACGCCCGCGGGTCACATTGGACCCTGTTTTCAGGTGGACCATGACATCAGCCTGGTGATTCCCGAAGTTTGGTGTCGCCTGATGCCAGAGGAGCGGGATGCGCAATTCATGATCGGCGAGGGACTCCTGGAAAAGTTGGACGATTATGAATTCCAGGGAGAAACGATTTTTGCCAGCCGCTTGGGCTACCGGATTACTCATAAATTCTTGCGTACGTTTTTTGGTCGTGTTTTTGATAATCCTTCAAAAGTTTTTGATGAGGCAATTCTGAAGCCGGAGACTCAGGACGAAGAAGAATTCGCAGATGGTATCAAGCATATTTGTGAAGCCCATGTTCGAATTGCCAAGCGATATTTTGAAGATGGATCGATTGAAGATGCCTGTCCACCACTGAAATCACTCCTTCACATTATGGCGTATGGGGACCATGATGGCCTAAAGGTGACGGACCCCGAGTTCCGCCGAATGTTCACGCTGGATTACCTGTTCGAGTCTGATTGGTACCAGGCGAGAATCGTTGAAAAGCAAAAGAGGGATATCGAATTGTGGAGCCGGCACATTAGCTATCTGAAAGAAGCGGCCCAGAAACTCGGCGATCGAAAATATCTCCCGGTAGATCTGGCCAGTCGGCTGGATTATGCCAACCAGGAATTGGACCGGGTTAAGAAACCGGATTACCGGGAGTGGTTGCAGGGGACACTGGGCAGCGAACCTAATCTCTAAGATCACTTAGAGCCGGTTCTCGCTTGGTGTTTTCACTGAACGCGTTACCGAATATCCGTTTTTTGATTCTCTTTGGCGGTTTGGGTTTCTGGAGATCCCGGATTTCCTTTTCTGACGATGTCCGCCGCATCTTCAAAGTTGAACACGATGGTGTCATCCTCGAGATTGCCGGTGGTGATCATGCCGGAGACTCGCCATCCGATATTGGCCTGGTGCTTCAGGACCCAGGTCACATCGTACTTGTATTTTT
>JAZABE010000550.1:0-8022 GCA_036137535.1 Planctomycetota bacterium
GTCCTCCGCTCTTGCTAATTACCGGCGATCGAAAACTAGAACTCCTCGGTCGATACGAAGAAAACGCCTACCTTTGGCGGATGATGAAGGTCGTCGGGCATCCAGAAACAGAACTCTATGAGCTGGACGGTTACAACCACGGGCAAATGGCGGAACCGGCTCACCCGTTATTAATTCGTTTCCTCAATAAGATCACGAAAAAGATCGATGCGACCGTCAATAAAAATTAAGCTGGATTGACCGCCTAAGTCGGCACCACACCCTTTCTAGACAGAACAAGCCCGCCTACTGTGGATGGGGCCGAATGAACGGCCAGATCAAACCGACTTCTGAATTCTCTTAATTATCCACGGATTTTGACAATTTCTGTCGACCGAGAGCCAATTTTCCACGAAACTCATTAGTGCCTGACAGGTTAAGTGGTATGATGCGACCGCCGATCTGCCTTGGGATCCTGACGTAAAATTGGAAACCCAGTGACCCACACCAAAGTTTGGGTAGGCGATTCGGAATCTCAATGCCCTGAAACAACCATAAAAAAACTAAAATACCAATGAGGAAAAAATGAATCAAAAATTATTTATTTTCTGCACGTTGACTGGGTTTTTACTCGCTAATGGAGTCATGGCCCAACCCGGCGGTGGCGGTCAAGAAGGTCGACCCGGAGCCCGAGGTGGGCAAGAGGGCCGCGGAGAATTCGGAGGTCGACCCGGAGCCCGAGGTGGGCAAGAGGGTCGCGGAGAATTTGGAGGCCGACCCGGCGGTCGCGGAGAATTTGGAGGCCGACCCGGCGGCCGTGGGGAATTTGGAGGCCGACCCGGCGGTCCTCCATCCAATCCGTTAGCCGAAGCTTTGGATTCAAACAAAGATGGTACCATTTCAGCAGAGGAACTTAGTCAAGCCGCGAAGTCACTGGCTAAGCTCGATAAAAACAAGGATGGTAAATTAACGGCTGAGGAATTTCAGGCCGTGATGTTCGGTGGCCGACCTGGCGGTCGTGGAGAATTCGGTGGCCGACCTGGCGGTCGTGGAGAATTCGGAGGCCGACCCGGCGGTCGCGGAGAATTCGGAGGCGGTCGCGGGGGCCCGGGACAGGGTGGAGGCCCGGGACAGGGTGGACGAGGCGGAGACCCTGCCCAGATGGTCAATTCTCTTTTTGACCGACTGGACAAAAACAAAGATGGCAAATTGACCAAAGCTGAATTGCCAGAACGGATGGCGTCCATGATTGAAGCCAACGATGCCAATTCAGATGACGCACTGGATAAGAAAGAAATGGAAGCGGCTGTGGCCAAAATGACCCAAAATCGCGGGGGTCGCGGAGGTCCAGAATCAGGCGGTCGCGGGGAATCGGGCGGCCGACCGGGCGGTCGCGGGGGCCCTGGACAGGGCGGACCTGGCGGACCTCCCAAACGCCCCGAGTTCGACCAATAACCGTTGATCAAAAATTCCAATCGAAAACCCAAAAGGCCTCGAAAATTTCGAGGCCTTTTTGATGATTGCCGTGGGTAAGCGACCATTCTCCTGTTGCGCTAATCCCTATTTAACGGAAAACACCTTAGCTACCTCCCCCAATCTGGCACCGACTTCCGCTTCAGACCGGTTTGAAACTTGGGAGCCGGCGGCCTTAGGATTCCCGAAACTGTGAAATGACCTGCTGGATTCGTGCTTGGCGCCGAGGAACTTCTTTTTGATGATAAAGACATGTCATCCGTTGCCGAAAACCAAGACCAACCTCTGAAAAAAAACAAAGACGGGTTCGTAATTGCCGGCCTGAAAAATCTAAAGATCGGATCGCTCAACATTGGCTTACCGATCCTCCAAGCACCAATGGCAGGATTCACCAATTTTGCCTTCCGCCAAATGGTTCGGGAATACGGTGGGGTCGGACTTCAGGCAACCGAAATGGTCAATGCCCGTGGGTTTGTGTGGCTCGATGAAAATGAGGCAGAACATCCAGATCGCCTCTGGGGAATCAAGGATGAACCGCGCCCCCTGGCAGTGCAAATCTGGGACAACCAACCAGAAACTATGGCTAAAGTAGCTTCCCGGCTGGCAAAAGAATATCAAGTCAGCGTCGTTGACATCAACTTCGGGTGCCCGGTCAAACAGGTCACCCAGCGAGCAAAAAGCGGTTCCTACCTACTGGCCTACCCTGACCGGATGCGAGAGATTATTTCACGTGTTGTCGAGGCCGCTGCTCCAACACCGGTAACCGCAAAGATCCGTTTAGGGTGTACACGGAGCAATGCCAATGCAATTGAAGTTGCTCAGGTTGTAGAAGAAGCTGGCGCAGCAGCTTTAACCGTTCATGGACGAACTGCTCAGGATTACTTCAAAGGCAATGCTGACTGGGACCAGATTTCAAAGATCAAACCTTATCTGCATAAAATCCCATTAATTGGAAATGGAGATTTAACGACCGCCCAACAAGTCTATGATGCATTTACCCAGTACAATGTCGACGGCGTGATGATTGCCCGGGCTTGCCTCGGTCGCCCTTGGTTATTTGCACAAGCTTCTGCTCTGATCAAGGGTGAAACCGTTCCTCCAGATCCCAGTCTTGCCCAACAGAAGGAATGCATGCTTCATCACTACGATCTGGTAATCAAGCGATTCGGCATCACCAAGGGAACGCTCCTGATGAGGAAGTATGCGTGTTGTTATGCCCAGGGAAAAGTTGGCGCCCGACACTTTAGGACGCATGTCGCCAAGGTCAAAACGCCGACAGAGTTTTACACCGTTGTCGAAGAGTTCTTCCCAATTGAAGTTTAAGTTGACGAAACAACTCTTGGGAACGCCGCAACATCGACCCGAAACCCAGTAACAAGCAAACGAAGGCAACCGTCGTTCAAACTGACTCCACGGTTTTTAGCAAATGGCCAACGGGAATGGTCTGCTTACGATCAGGCCCCACTGAAATCACTTCAATCGGAATTCCCAGATAGTCACTGATGCGTTGGACATAGTTCTTGGCATTCTCGGGTAAATCTTCATAGTTTTCCACCGAAGTAATGTCGGCTTGCCAGCCGGGAAGGGTTTCATAAACCGGTTGGACTTTTGCCAAGTCGTCAGCATGTGCGGGAAAAGTCGAAATCCGCTTTCCCTCGATTTCGTATTCGATGCAAATGTTGATTTCCTCAAGTTCGCTGAGAACGTCCAGCATCATCATGGCCAGTCCGCTAATTCCACTAAGCCGAGACGTGTAACGCACGGCAACCGCGTCAAACCAGCCGCACCGCCTTGGACGCCCCGTGGTGGTGCCAAATTCATTTCCCATCTTGCGAATATGATCGCCCGTTTCATTTTCGAGCTCTGTGGGAAACGGCCCCCCGCCAACTCGTGTACTGTAGCATTTGGCGACGCCGACGATCTGTTCAATCCACCTCGGCGGAATGCCACTCCCGGCACTGATCCCAACGCCAGAACTGTTACTACTGGTCACGAAAGGATAGGTTCCATGATCAATGTCAAGCAATGATCCCTGAGCGCCTTCGAACAGGATTCTCTTGTTCTCTTCAACCGCATCCAACAAGTAGCTAGTGGTGTCACAAACATAAGAACTCAATTGATCAGCAAACGCCTGATAGTCATCGATAATTTTATCAGCATCTAAAAGGGCAGGGTCGACCTTTCCATTAAACCCGGCAAGCATTGCCTTTTTCAATCGACAAATGGAATGAACTTTTTCTGCGAAATCAGAACGGTAAAGGTCACCCAATTGAATTGCCGTGGTCCTTCCCACTTTATCGCGGTAGCAGGGTCCAATGCCCCGCAACGTGGTACCGATATTTTTTTCTCCAGTGATCGCCTCATTCCAGGCCAAGTCTTCTGCGACATGCCAGGGGAGGACAACATGAGTCCTTTCGCTGAGCATGAGTCGATTTCCAATCTTGACCCCCTGTGAAGTCACTGCTTCTATTTCTTCAATCAGTGTTTTCGGATTGAGCACCACACCCGGTGAGACCACGTTAATTACCGTGGGATTCAAAATGCCACTGGGCACGTGATGGACCACGTACTTGGTCGTCCCATCAACAATCGTGTGACCGGCATTGGCTCCCCCCTGATACCGGACCACGATATCCGATCGCTTGGTAAGCAGATCGACCAGCTTTCCTTTGGCTTCATCGCCCCATTGCAGACCGATTACGCTGATACCTGACAATTTAATACTCCCGTCGGTGCTATCACCAAACCTGTTTTGGCCCCGAGAAAAACGCCTTTTCGCGGTCAGTAGTCACAGGCTCCCGTTATCCTGAGAGGAAATCAAGTCAAGCGTTCCCGGAACAAAGTCCACCTAGCTCCCTTGCTTTTCCCTGTTTTAGGATGACGCTTAGCTACTGCCCATTTTTCAAACCAGACAGTCTATCCGGTTCCGTTCAGCAAACAACCGTTCTGCTAACCAATTTAGGGGTTTTCCCCACGGATTTCTTTTTCAACAAAATTCGCACTCGAGTGTTTATGCCCCCCTTGAAACTGGTTTTTTTGAGGGTTAGTTTAACGGCTTAGCCTGACCCGTAGAGTTGGGCTGAATGACCTACCTTGACGTCCGACCGTTCGATTTCCGGACCGTCGGCATTTTGAACCTCGTTTCCCTTGGAGAATTCAATGAAACGATCATTCGCCGTAGGCGGTGCAACATTTGCAATGATGTTCGCAATCGCTCTTTCTTTTGGCGCTCAAACCGCCGATGCCCAATTGATGTGCCGAGTCAAAGCTCGATGTGCGACCGCTGCAAAAAATTGCTGCACCCCAAAGCTGAAGCTGAGAACCTGCTGCAAAGCAGAGGAAGAAAAAGCCGAAGAAGAAAAAACAGCAAAAACCTGCTGCAAGGTCCTGAAATTAAAGTTGCGAACTGCCTGTTGCAAAGCTGAAGAGCCAGAAGCGAAAACCGCTTGTGCACCCAAGAATCCCTGTGGATTGCTTTCACGCATGATGACCAAACTCAAGTCCATGGTGAACACGGACTGTGGGTGTTCAGGATGCGAAGCAACTCCCGCAAGCGGAGAGGCGATTCCACCAGCTCCCGAAGCGACCAAAAAAACCACCTAAACCGGGTTTTGAAGTCAAAAAAGCCTGGTTGAATAACCAGGCTTTTTTCATTTCTTGAGAACTTGATTTTCTTTCCAGCGACGACCTCGAGAACCGGCGATGCTACCGCCAAAACCAGTATTCTCGGCTATCGATCTTCAATCGGAAGAAAATCACGAATCGTTTCACCCGTGTAGATCTGCCGAGGTCGACAAATCCGCTTGGTCGGACTCTGGTGCATCTCTGCCCAATGAGCAATCCAGCCCGGCAGGCGTCCAATGGCAAACAAAACTGTGAACATTTGAACCGGAATGCCGATCGCCCGGTAAATCACACCCGAATAAAAATCAACGTTGGGATATAACTTTCGCGAGACAAAATAATCATCATTCAGGGCAACTTCTTCCAGGCTCTTTGCGACGTCAAACAGAGGGTCATCAATATCGAGCTTACTCAATAATCGATCACACATTCCTTTGATGATCGTAGCCCGCGGATCAAAGTTCTTGTAGACCCGGTGTCCAAAACCCATTAAGCGGAATCCATTCGCCTTGTCTTTAGCCATAGCAACGTATTTTTCAACATCCCCACCGTCTTCCTTGATCTGCGTCAACATGTTGACGCAAGCCTCATTGGCACCACCATGCAGGGGGCCCCATAATGCACAAATCCCGGCGGAAACCGAGGCAAACAGGTTTGCGTCTGATGAACCCACCATCCTAACTGTGGAGGTACTGCAATTTTGCTCGTGATCGGCATGAACAATCAAAAGCATATTTAAGGCAGTCACGAAATCTGGATCGATGTCATAAGGCTCACTGGGAACTGAAAACATCATCCGCAAAAAGTTTTCACAGTAGCTTAAATCATTGTCCGGATAGACAAAGGGTTGGCCGGCCGATTTTTTGTAACTGTAAGCCGCAATCGTTGGCAATTTGGCCAAGAGTCGATGGATCGAAATTTGCACCTGTTCAGGGTCACTGGGATCCAGCGAATCTTGATAAAACGTGGAAAGCGCCCCAACCACAGAAGACAGAATCGCCATGGGATGGGCATCCTTGGGAAACCCCTTGTAAAAATCACGCATATCTTCATGCAACATCGTGTGCCGTCGAATCGACAAGCGAAATTCTTCAAGTTGCTCTGAAGTCGGGAGTTCCCCAAAAATCAACAGGTAGCTGACCTCTACAAAGTCACACTTCCGGGCCAGGTCTTCGATGGGATAGCCACGGTACCTTAAAACTCCCTGCTCTCCATCCAAATAGGTAATTCCACTTTGCGTCGATCCAGTATTCACAAAGCCTTCGTCGACGGTAATGTAGCCCGTCTGGCCCCGGAGTTTGGAAATATCCAAGGCCCTCTCGTTTTCGGTTCCAGTGACAACAGGAATTTCGATTTCGGCGGAATCAATGGATAACTTGGCAATATTTTCGTCTGACACAGCACTCTCTTTTGTCAAAGTGTCACTCACTTCATCGCTCATATCATTAAAGTCAACATGATCTAAAGTTCCATTTTAGCGTGATCAGCCGGAGGCGACAATTCATTCAAACCGAGGTTTCAAAAACTCTTGACTTGACAAATAGTTTGCCGCCCTCGCCCGGAACCAGCCAATCCTCGGTTTCCCGCACTCAAATGCTAAACCTACGACTCAAGTTTGTCGATTGACACGAGCTCTTGATTCTTCTGAGTGAACCACAGATCAACCAGATAAACCCCAACCGCCAACCACACAAAACAATATCCCACCAATTTTTCACCTGTAATCGGCTTGGTATCAAATAGCACCGCAAGGAGCAACTGCCCAGTCGGCGCGATAAACTGGATAAACCCGAGGGTTCCCAAACGCAGGCGGTTTGCCGCTTTTGCGAAACAAATCAAGGGAATTGCCGTTGCAGGCCCCAGCGCAATGACAATCCACTTGAGTAGAATGCTGCCGTTCAGGAAAACCAATCCTTCCTCTCGGGTGCCTAAAAAAACCAATACGCCGACCGCAATCGGAATGCAGAACAAGCTCTCCATCGTTAAGCCCACCACTGCGTCAACTTTTATTTTTTTCCGCACAAGCCCGTAAAACCCAAAGCTGGTGGCTAGGCAAAGGGCAATCCACGGGAATTCCCCCGCTTTCAGCGTTAACCACAGAATCCCCATGCCGGCAATGCACACTGCAACAAACTGGGGGATTTTCAAGCGTTCCGAAAGAAACAGGAAACCTAGCAACACGTTGAACAGAGGCCCCATGTAATAGCCCAAGCTGGCCTGGCTTAAATTATTCATCGAGGCACCAA
Source organism: Planctomycetota bacterium (assembly GCA_036137535.1). Classification (GTDB taxonomy): domain Bacteria; phylum Planctomycetota; class Planctomycetia; order Pirellulales; family Pirellulaceae; genus JABAAE01. Next base: position 7,323 of record JAZABE010000550.1, read on the forward strand.
TGATGAATCCCAACCAATTCAAAAAGATCAAGAACGAAGACAGGCAAAACCACAAAAGAAGGGAACGTGATCTAAATACCTCCAGGAGCAATCCAAAACGACGGAATGACAACAGCAGAACCAAACAAAAGACCAAGCAAAAAAGAATGCGCAACGACAACAATTCAAAAGTCCAACGAACGACTGATGAACCGATTTCTTCACTGCCTTCCGATTTGGCCCACAGGAGAGCCAGAGGCAGAACGAGCCCCCACCAACCAAATGCAGTCAACGCATTCAACCAACCTTTAAGATCTCGATCTGAATTGTTCTGCGACATCAGTTCGCGAGAGCCTCCCATTCGGTGGTCGGTACAAACCTCATCGCCGGACCACCCATAAGCCCAACACCCACTGGGACGATTTTGTTCATTGCTGTTGCACTTTCTCTGCTAACGGTTCCCAGACAAAATTTCAAAGACCTTCCACCAGAGCTAGTTATTTTCTGTTAATCCGCAAAAACAACTCATCGATATCATTCTTGTCCTGGTAAAGCCCAAACCCAAACCGGATCCTGTTTGCACGAACATCGATCATAATTTTTTTTTCCAATAGCTGGGACGCACAATGAGTTGCCACAGTGCTAGAATCCAACTCCAAGGTAATAAAATTTCCTTGTTGGCAATCTGCACAGTTCAGCACTTGATCGGCCTTGAACCATT
>JAZABE010000551.1:0-4442 GCA_036137535.1 Planctomycetota bacterium
CAGGCCAAGGCGAACCCCAACCAGGCCAAGGCGAACCCCAACCAGGCCAAGGCGAACCCCAACCAGGCCAAGGCGAACCCCAACCAGGCCAAGGCGAACCCCAACCAGGCCAAGGCGAACCTCAACCAGGCCAGGGCGAACCCCAACCAGGGCAAGGTCTGCCACTGAATTCACTGGCGCAAGCTGCTCAAGCCCAACAAGCGGCGATGGCCGGGACCCGCACCCAAGCTCAACAACAGTCGCAACTTGCTCAAAGCAATCAACCTTCCCAACCGTCGCCGCCTTCAGATTCACCATCCAATCCGGCCCTGACTGGGTCCGAACAAGATTTCGTGGTCAAAAAGGTTGCCCGAGAAGGAAAAGAATGGGGACAATTGCGGGGAAAATCGGCGGAAGGGAACGTCGCTGGAAGACGCAACCAGGTCTCCGAAGCCTATCGCAAAAAAGTGGAAGCCTATTTCAAAGTGCTCGCCGAACGGGCCAAACTCGGAAAATAAAATGCATCCCCAACACTTTTTAAAGTCGATCACGTCTTCCCTCCGAGTCACCTTACTGGGCATCGCGCAGCTGGCTCTATCTTGTCTTAACGGCATCGCTCAAGAGCCGCAAAAAAACCCATCGGGAACAAACAATGCTTCCGTGTTTCGAAAAGATGATACAGACCGCTCCGTTGATCGGGCTATTTCTTTTGTCATTAAGAACCAAAAACCAGACGGCTCCATCTATGACAAAGGACACATTACCACGATGACATCGCTGTCAATCATGGCGATGGCGGGGGTCGGAATCCAGCCGGTTGATCCAACACCTGAAGGACGAGCCATGGCCAAGGCAATGGCGTATGTGCTTCGGGATGATCGGGTCGATGACAAGGGATATTTTGGAGGGGCAGACGGTTCAAGAATGTATGGTCATGGCATCACAACATTAATGCTAACCGAACTTCTGGGAATGGGTGTCTCTACCGAACAGGATAAGTTGATTCACGATCGGTGCCAGAAAGCAATTGACGTAATCCTGAGCTCCCAAAAAGAACCCAAACCCACGCAATATCAAGGGGGATGGCGATACGAACCGTCTTCAAAGGATGCTGATCTTTCAGTAACCGTTTGGAAAGTCATGGCCCTCAGAAGTGCAAAAAACGACGGTTTAAAAGTCCCCAAAACGGCCATTGATGATGCCGTTGCTTACCTCCAAAGATCCTACGTTTCCCGTCTTGGCCGCAACGGCCTCCCGGAGAAAAAAGCAAGTGGTTTTTCCTATGTGCCTGAACGGAATCATGCAACGTTTACCATGACTGCTGCGGGGTTACTGGCATTGCAGGTCTGCGGAAAATACGAATCCCCGCTGGTCGAGGGCGCTTCGGATTGGCTGCTGGCCAAACCACTGAACTGGAAAGCCAACCACAGCTCCTATGCAGTTTATTACTACGCCCAGGGCATGTACCAAAGCGGAGGGAAATATGCTGAAACGGCGGAAAAGAATGTGCGGGAACTGCTCATCAAACAACAATCTGGAGACGGTTCGTGGACAGCTGGCAATCAGGGCGAACAACAAATAGGCAAAATTTATGCAACCGCGATGGCAGTTTTGAGTCTGTCAGTTAAATATCACTACCTTCCCATTTATCAAAAGTGACCCACCGGTTATTGCTTGCTCCAAAATCGGCTGTTGCCGATTCAAAATCTAGATCCCCAAGCCGCCTGTTCGCTGTTCAAGAAATCGATTGCTCGTCTTCGTGGACACTTTGATTACAACAACAGTACTTGAATGAAACCCAACACCTCCCAACTCACAATTCTTTTCACTATTTTCATGACAATCGCGGGCTGTCAAAACAGCTCTACGAAACCGCCCCAGAATACTCTCCTAGTTGCAACCACCACGTCCACCCGTGATTCAGGGTTGATGGACATCCTCGTCCCCATCTTCGAAAACACGCACTCGATCAAAATCAAGTTAATTGCAGTCGGGACCGGAAAGGCACTACAACTGGGACGCCAAGGAGACGTTGATCTTCTCTTGGTTCATTCACCTGAAGATGAGCTTCAATTCATGGCCGACAATCACGGAATTCGACACGAGCCTTTGATGCATAATTATTTTGAGATCCTGGGCCCCAAGTCAGATCCCGCCCATATCTCGGGCAAAGACCCGGTCGAAGCCTTACGATTAATCCGACAGTCCGGGGCAACCTTTGTGTCTCGAGGAGATGAAAGCGGAACCCACCAACGGGAAAAAGCACTGTGGAACCAACTTGAAAAACAAACCAAGTGGAGCCATTACCTTGAAACCGGCCAGGGAATTGGCAATTCGTTAGTAATTGCCAACGAAAAACAAGCCTACTGCCTGTGTGACCAAGGCACGTTCCTGGCAATGCAACACCGAATTGAGTTGATCCCCCTGGCCAAGAGAACACCAGATCTCAGGAATTCCTATAGCATCCTGTGCGTTAACCCGAACAAAAGCGAGAAAATCAATTCTACTTCTGCCAACCGCTTTACCGAGTTTCTGATTTCCCAAACGGGACAGTCACTGATTGCTGATTTTAAAATTGATGAAAAAACCCTTTTTCATACACTTCGCACAGCAATCAAAGCTCCTCATAATTAACCGTTTGCCTCCTCGGTCCCAGTGTCTTTCGGCCAATGCAACTATTCTATGATGGAACCGAAAAAGCATTGCAACTGATCCTTTCCGGAGATGAGGATGTTCTTGCCGCTGCCTGGCGAAGCCTCTGGATCTCAACGCTGGCTGTCAGTTTTGCCGCGATCAACGGCATTCCATTCGGAATTTTCATCGCTCGCCGAAAATTCTTCGGAAACAGGTTGCTGACCCACGCTTGCCGCACCGGAATGGCACTACCCACCGTTTTCGTTGGACTGATCTGCTTCTCCCTGTTCGCGCGAAAAGGCCCCATGGGATCCCTAGAACTGCTTTACACGCCTTGGGCGATTTTGGCTGGCGAATTCCTCTTAGCCTTCCCAATCATTGCCGCGTTAACTCAGGGTTCAGTCTTGGCACTGGATCCAAAACTCGGAGAGACCGTAAAAACACTGGGGGCCAGTCCATTTCGCCGATTTTTGACCTACACTTCAGAGGCTCACATCGGCATCAAACTCGCGATACTCACAGCATTTTCGAGATGCGTCACGGAACTCGGAATCGCCTTGATGGTTGGTGGAAACCTTAAGGGGGAAACCAGAACGCTTTCAACCGCAACCGCCCTAGAAACCTCCAAGGGTGAACTTGGTACTGCAATGGCAATGGGCATTATTTTGTTGATTTTGGCATTAAGCGTCACCGTTTTGACCAATTTTTTGAGTCGCGAGGAACCCAAATGATTAGGCTCGCCAACCTGCATGTCAAAAAAAACAACGTGTCGATTGCCAAACTTGCTCAACTGACGGTTGAACCCGGAGAAAAAGTACAGATTCTTGGTCAGAATGGTTCCGGCAAAACAACCATTCTTAAGGTTATTGCCGGGCTGGAACCGAGTTACTCGGGTCAATTCAATAACCAATTCCCCAAATCTGAAATCACCTACGTTCACCAGGAACCGGTAATGCTGCGTGGGACTGTAAGACGAAATATCTTATACGGATCCAAGGTTCGTGGAATTCAATTAGACACCGAACGCAAAAACTTTGATTACTGGTCAGATGTTCTCAATCTCAAATCCTTGCTAGACCAACAGGCTCACAAAATTTCCGGTGGTGAAAAGAAAAAAACAGCGTTGGCGCGCGCCTTAATGATCCAGCCAAAGCTATTACTGCTCGATGAACCGCTTGCGGAATTAGATGAGGAATCAGGTTCACTACTCATCGAAGCATTAACGGAATTGACAACGCTGACGATTATCACCGTCTCTCCCACTGCAGATCCCAAGTTTAACGGATTCCGCCAACTCACTTCTGTGTTGGACTAAAAGAAATCCCGCCGGCATTCCAAAACGAGAAATTGAATTCCATCGGCACGTTAAACTTGTTTCCCGGGAACCCGTCATCTGGCGAATTCGTGAATCACTCCGCCAACAAGCGTTCACGGATTTTTCCCCAGGCAATGTCATGGTGACGTTGGGGAATCCAGTGACCCGCACGGGGGTAAACGTAAAACATCTTTTTAGATTCGATTCGATTGTAAGCTGAAAAGATGGTGGTTGGAGGGCAGATCGGATCTTGCAAACCAATGCCCCAGATCGTTTCACAGCGGATTCTTGGAGCAAAATTCACCAAATCGAAATAGCTCATCGTTTGCAAGGTCGTTTCCCAGGTTCTTTCCGCCCGTGACTCAACCCATCGGTTCATCTCAGGCCAATCCGTGATTTCAAAATAGTTGCCCCAGTCCACCAGAAACGGGATATCGGCGATACACAAGATGATTTCTGGGTTCAATGCCGCTGTGACCAATGCTAGTCCTCCTCCTTGGCTCCCCCCACGAAC
>JAZABE010000552.1:0-4541 GCA_036137535.1 Planctomycetota bacterium
TGCCCGTCATCCAAGTGCCGCGAACAAATTCAACGCCTTTTGCCCTTTTTTTGAAGAGTCTTCGGTACCTTGTGAAAATCGTTACGAAGTCTACCGTCCAACACAGTATTAAAGGGGCAAAAAACACCACTATCCTTTATTGTGGAAGTTTTTTTTGATTTTGTTATTTGCAAACCACTAGCCAAACGGATACACTGCTTTTCGCGAAAGTGATTTTCCTACTCATCTTTTCATTCCATCAATCACTCTTCGAAACAAACCCACTTATCTTTTCTTATTTTTAGATCCTTCAATCACCAATTAAGGCTCGACCAACGTTTGGCTTGGACAACCGATTCGTTGTAACTCTCTTCACGTGTCTGGACCTTTGGTCCCAAAACAACATCAGGTCTGAAAACCTGGGAGGTGCAGTATGGCTACGGCAAAACTTCGCATTCTTGTTGACGATGTCTCTTCTGGAGAACCAGTGCAATCGCACACTCCAACGAACCGGATTCGTCATGTGCGAGAACAACAAGGTATTTCACTTCGCACCGCCGCTCGTCGGATGCAAACCGACATTCGGACGGTGCGGGAACAGGAGAATGAGTGCTCCGATTTGCGAATCAGCGAACTTAAACATTGGCAGGAAGTTCTCGAGGTTCCGCTCATTGATTTACTCGACGAACCGGGTGCACCCTTATCTCGGCCCGTCATGGAAAGAGCAAAATTATTGCGAATCATGAAAACGGCCGTTTCGATTGCCGAAAATTCTTCAGAGGAATCAATCCAGTGTTTTGCACAGATGCTCCGCGAGCAACTCGTGGATCTAATGCCGGAACTTGAAGAAGTGCCCAGTTGGCACTCGATTGGTCAACGCAGAGGTTTGGATGAGATGGGGAGAATTGCAGAAAATCCGGTCATGGATACCCACCTACATTCTTATAACTATGTCGACTAACCGAGCTGTTGATCCAGTAAAAGGCAAAACCGTTCGCTCCCGGGAGCGAACGGTTTTTTTTGGCCCCTCGGCTTATCTCGTAGACCCGGATCCGGGTTTCGATTGGCTCCATCGCCGCTACCCAACCTGGTTTTCCGCTTTCTGCAGGTGGCTTGGCCTTTTTATCCCGGTTTCCCAAAAGCCAAGCCTGTAAACTAGGCTACCAGCGGGCTGACAACAGAAAACCTAACCTTGCCCCAACAGTCCGTTTACCGATATCCTAGGGCGATCGCTGTTCTAGAGCCCTACGCGTTGCGGGAGCAGCTACCGAAGCAATCAGTTTTTTTACGGTCCTTTGTATCGGCGGTGAACTGAGTTGCATTATTACGAAGGAAAATCATGGTCTCAGTTCGTCTCCCCGATGGAAGTGTCAAAGAGTTTGAAGGTCAAGTTACCCCTGCCGATGTCGCCCAAGGCATCGGGCCCGGGTTAGCCAAGGCGGCCATCGCCGCGGAGGTTAATGGGGAACAGGTGGGACTGGACCACCGCTTGCCCTTAGAAGGCGAAGTCGAACTCAAGCTATTTACCAAGAAAAACCCGGAAGCGATGGGTGTAATGCGGCACTCTGCGGCCCACGTCATGGCCCGCGCCGTCATGCGAATCAAGAAAAATGTCAAGCTGGCGTTCGGTCCGGTTCGAGGCGAACGGTTCTACTATGACTTTGAAGTCGACGAGCCGATTACCGAAGATGATTTTCCAGCCATCGAAAAAGAGATGAAGGCGATCATCAAAAAAAACGAGCCTTTCGAACGCATCGAAAAGCCACGGGCTGAAGCAATGCAAATCTGCTCGGACATGAGACAGGAACTCAAAGTCGAACATATCGAAACCGGGTTGGCAGATCACGAAAACCTTTCCTTTTACCAACAAGGCGAATTCCTCGATCTTTGCCGGGGGCCCCATGTTCCTTCCGCGGGTGCTATCGGAGCATTCAAGCTCTTGTTTGTGGCTGGAGCTTACTGGAAAGACGATGCCTCCAATCAACAGCTGCAAAGACTATATGCCACAGCTTTCTTTGACAAAAACGAATTGGCAGACTACCTGGCTCGTTTGGAAGAGGCTCAAAAACGGGACCACCGCGTCCTCGGCAAAAAGCATGGGCTATTCCATATCGATGAAATGGTCGGACAAGGATTGATTCTCTGGACGCCCAAGGGTGCTTTTGTCCGGCAGACTCTCCAGGAATTCATCCAATCCCACCTTCAACGTCAAGGTTACGACCAGGTCTTTACGCCCCATATCGGTAAACTCGATTTGTACCGGACTTCCGGGCACTTCCCCTATTATCAAGACAGCCAATACCCAGCGTTGATCAACCGCGACTCGCTCAAAAACCTGGCCGATGAAGGTTGCACCTGCGGTGAACTTTCCAACGCCATGAAGGCAGGAGAAATCGAGGGTTACCTGTTGAAACCCATGAATTGTCCTCACCACATCAAGATATTCGATTCCCAACAGAGAAGTTACCGGGACCTACCCATTCGTCTTGCTGAGTTCGGTACGGTTTATCGCTGGGAACAATCGGGAGAGATTGGTGGGCTCACCCGCGTACGCGGATTCACCCAAGATGATGCCCACCTCTTTGTGACCGAAGATCAGCTTAGCAAAGAGCTTGAAGGTTGCTTGGACCTCGTAAAAATCGTATTCGCCGCCGTCGGAATGGAGGACTACAGCGTTCGTGTCGGACTTCGCGATAAGGACTCAGCCAAGTATGTTGGTGAACCAGAAGACTGGGACAAAGCTGAAGAAGCATGTCGCAATGCGGCTAAGAAACTCGGCAAACCATTCATCGAAGAGGAAGGCGAAGCTGCGTTTTACGGCCCAAAGATTGATTTTGTCGTCAATGATTGCCTTGGACGGAAATGGCAGTTGGGGACTGTGCAAGTCGATTACAACTTGCCGATTCGCTTCGATTTGTCCTATATCGGCGCCGACAACAAGCCCCATCGGCCTGTCATGATTCACCGGGCACCTTTCGGGTCCATGGAACGGTTTATCGGTGTATTAATCGAACATTTTGCCGGAGCCTTTCCCTTATGGCTTGCGCCGGAACAGATTCGTTTAATGACCGTCAGTGAAAAATCTGAAGACTATGGCCGGGAAATCGAATCAAAACTCAAAGCTGCCGGACTGCGAGTGCAAGGTGATTTTCGTCCTGAGAAACTCGGATCCAAAATTCGGTTGGCCCAGATCGACCTGGTTCCCTACATGGCAGTGGTTGGGCCAAGAGATGCTGAAAACGGAACCTTGTCGCTGCGAGACCGAGTGGAAGGGGATTTGGGAGCCTTTTCCATTGAAGAAGCCATCGCAAAACTTGAAAACGAAATTCAACAGAAAATCGTCAAGCAAAAATTCTCCAACACCCCAGATAGTTCCACTGAAGGCGAAACCCAAAACGAATATTAATCGCCCCGTCTTAAATCCATCAAGCGGGATCAGGATCTCCAATATCCCTCAGGTACTCTGAGATTTTTGCCTGCAGGTCGAGCAAGTGCTGCCAGCGCTGGAATTCAATCTCAATTTTTTCACCTTTGCGATCCGACCGAATATCGGAAACCAGTTCCCGGAGCTGTAAGTGAATAAATTCCAGAACTTCTGAAAGCTGTGCCGCTTGTCCAGGGCTCAATCGGGACGGAAGATCGGGAGGATCCATATCGTAGATCTTGGCTTGCAACCGGGAATCATGTTTTGCCTTTTTGGCGAATTCGGCAACATGATCTGAAAAATCGAGACCCGATTCAACTTTCTTGACTTGGCTTCCGGATTTCAATTTGGAAACCCGTTTGGCAATATCATCTCGTGAACCGAGCAGCAGCACACTCCTGCCCAACGCGATCATGTCCCCCACACGCAGAATCCTCAGTTGAATTTCTTCGCCGTTAACCTTGGTTCCGTTGGTGCTTTCGAGGTCGGTCAAGACAAGGTTATCGTTATCTTCCTGGATTTTGATGTGAAATCGACTGACGCGTTCATCGTTGAGCTGAATGGTGTTTCCTTCTTCCCGCCCAATCGTCACCGGAGGCTCAACATCCTGGAAAACGCGTCCACGATCAGATCCGTCAAGAACTCGAAGCGTAATTGAGTTCATATTTTCGAGAGGGGAAAAAACCAACGCGCCGTTGCCTAAACTAAATTGATCATCGATGAATTACCGTCGTCAATTAATTATCGTCCATTGTAACCATGAGATACGTGCATTCAGGATAATCTTGCTCAAAAACGAGCATTTTTTAATGGTTAACGAAAAAACGAATAATAACGACAGGGGCTGAAACCACGGGTTGGCATCCCCCGTCTTCCAAGGCCGCTTTTCGTTCACCCGAGTTTTTCATAAAATGAATCAGCCTGAAAAAACATCGGTCTAATTTCCAAGAGTTGCTTGGGTGACCCGTCAATGTTTTTCCAGGATCCTAGGCATCCGTAGCTCAACTGGATAGAGCATCGGTCTTCGGAACCGAGGGTCGCAGGTTCGAATCCTGCCGGGTGTGCATCGCAGAAGAGCCTCGGAGACCTCGTGTCTCCGGGGCCCTTCTGATCGTGGGTCAGTGGTTCAGTTGAGGTA
>JAZABE010000553.1:0-4853 GCA_036137535.1 Planctomycetota bacterium
TGCATCTGCAGTTATTCGCTGTTCACCTCTCTGGCATTTGTCCACAATCCCGACACTGAAAAGTGGTCTTATAGTGCGATCCCCAAATCTGAAGGGCCAATTGCAAAAATCGGGATCAACCTGGGGGCCCCGGGAGACCGGATGGACAAGTCAGGCACCCTATGGTTGGATTACCCGAGCATCGGCGGCTCCTCCCCGGATGTCAAAGTTTCCGTCAAGGGAAAAAACTTGAAATGGTTTCGCCAACATTCCTCCCTCTTGAACCCCAAATCACTATCCTGGGTTGCGTCATCGGGTGCCGAAGGACTGGACCAATTTGCGATTCAACTGGACGCCAAATCAGACAAGGAGCAGGAATATCAGGTCACCCTGTTGTTCGTGGAACCCAAAGCACACAAAGCAGGGGAACGGGTATTTGATGTCCTGGTCGGCGATCAAGTCAAACTGTCCCAGGTGGATATCGCCAAGGAAGCCGGTGCCACCTGGAAAACCATTGAAAAACAGTTTACAGCCAAGGCCAAAGGCGAACTGACGCTCACGCTCAAATCCAGATCCGGGCAACCCATTCTCAGCGGGGTCAAGGTTTCCCGGGTCAAGGGCTCCAAGGTCTCCAGTAGCTCTCAACCCGGTTCTTAACGTCCTGACATGGGTTGAAGACCGGAGACCCTCCGGACCCGGCTTCCCCCAGAATTTTGGTGGAAAGAAAACCATGCTGTCCCGATTTTTCCCAATCCTGTTGGCCGTAATCCTGTCGCGTCCCCTGGTTTGCCAAGAGTTTTCCATTCCCGAGATCCGTGATCTTCCCCGGGTCGATCGAAGTTCTCCCCGACCGAGTCGCGACGTCCTGCGGAATTCGGCTTTTATCCTCAAGTTCAAACAACACGCACCGCTCGGTGATCACTACGCGATCATCACTGACCACACCTCGCCCGAATACTTGGAACCTTTGAAACAGTTGGCAGCTCACCGAAAAGGGTCGGTTCTCAAAGTCACTGACCTGGCAACGATTTACCAAAAAAAGACACTCAACTCATTACGGGCTCAGCTCAAAGAACTTAAACCCAGGTATGTGGCAATCGCTCCCCGCGTCGAGTCCTATCGGGAAAACATGCTGCTGGGAACCTGGGAACTACTGAGTACCCTCGACGATGATCGCTACCTGGATGCCTACCCGGGTGTTTTACTGGCATCGTCACCCAAATCATTCAAAGCCCTCATCCAGCGTAGCATCAACTACCAGAGCATTTCCCAACAAAAGCTCAAACCAATTGCCATCAGCCAGGTTCCTTCCAACACCGAATCTCGGTCACTGCAAAAAGCCGGAATCCTTCGCAAAGTCTTCGAGGGTTACGGACTGCCAACGCCGATCGTGGCGATCTACACGCCGGCTGCCAATGCCGCGCCTGAAATCAAAGGAAACCAAACTTGGAAAATCAGACTGAAAAGCAAGAAAACTTTTGTCAAAACCTTCCCGCCGGAAACGGACGATGCGCTTAGCCAATCCCAACTGGTCGTGATGCATGGTCACGGGATCCCCGGTATGTCCTGTTCTGTTGACATCGACGGCATCCCAACCCCGTCCCGCAACCAAATCGTGCTTTCCGGATCCTGCTTTGCGGCGGTCCCGCCCCAATCCGATTTTCCCCGGATGAACTCTGCACCCGGGGGTTACCAGGTCTCACAACGTCAGGCCTTTGCCACCCGTTATATCGATCGCGGGGCCACAGTCTTCTTTGGACACATGCGATTAAGTTCCGGATTTCCTCACCTTTACCCGGTCCTGGAACAATGGATCCAAGGGGCGAGTGTCGGAGAAGCCTACCAACAACTGATCAACGGCCTAATGGACATGCGGGGATTTGGCCCAGGACGCTTGGTTGTCAAACCATCTCCGGGACAGCCAAGCCGTAGCCGCCCGCAAAGAATTCCCCAAAACACACTGCTCTACGTCATCTTTGGCGATCCCGCGTTGAGACCATTGGAAGCGCTAAAAACTCCGTAAGCCCGGCCAGAAGGCTGGGTTGGCCCAGGAATCTACTGGTGCTTACCGGGAATCTGAACGGGACTGCCGATCATTGAGGGCCTGTAATACGACATAGGCTTCACCGAGGAAATCACGAATTTTTTCCGCCACCGGTTCGACCCGTTTCCACTGCCGAAAATAAATGAAACTCCCTTGCTGTAACTCGAAACAGATGTCGGTTCGTGCGGCAAAGAAGTCCAACAGCGGCTCATCAAAAAACTCCCGAGTCTCCTCTTCACTTTCCGATTTAAGAACAAAAGCCTGAGAAAACTTTTCATGGTTCTCAAAGTTGATATCCTGTCTGCCGAACATCGCACCAACCGTATCCAGAATCGCCCTCTTGGGACGCAAGTGACAACTGGGCAAGCGAAGATCGGCACTCCTCACGGCGATCGCTGTCAAACGTCGGGTTTTTTTGCTTTTTCCATGGCCAACCACGAACTTGTAGTCGAACATTCCCAACTGCAAATCCGGGGTATCCGCCGAGATCAGATTTTTCAACTCCCGGGCGCGACCGATCGTCGTCAAAGGCAAGCTGGCCAGTTCCTCGTTTAATTCCAAGTCTCCTTCCGCAGCGAAATCGAGACCCAGCTCTTCCGTGGCGGCCCTGAGTTCAAGCGTCCGCTTGGCCTCCTGTTTCCTCACGTAGATCGGGTAAAAAATCAAGAACAACACCGTGGGTACGATCCAACACAGATGGATCGAGACCATAAACAGAACCAGGTTACGTTCAATCCAATGTTTTTGAAGTTCCAGATCGGGCTCCCCTGCACGCTCTAAAACCAGTTGCCAAGGCATTTCTTCTTCGCCTTCACGGTAAACTCCCTGGATTCCGACCAGGTTCCCTTCCTCATCGACCCGGTAGTTCAGCTCCAGTAACGGCTTTCCATTTGCAACCGTGGCCAGGGATTCAGTGAAAAGCTGCTTGTCACCGTAAGAAACGTGGTGCTCAAGGATCTTGCCTTCCCGGGTTCCGCTCCAGTGGCGCGGGGTTTTCAGTTGATCATCGAACGCCCAAACCACTACCCCCGCCAGCCCTTCCATTTTCAAAGGGTGCTGGACCAAGAACCGTCTGCGGACCACTTTTAATTTCAGGTAACCGTCTGCCTGGGCGTCTTTCAAACCGGTTGCAAACCGGAACCGATAAACCCCTGGCCGGGGAACGCTGCTAATTTCGGGGATCAAGTCTTCGGGAGAATGTGGTTCTGCCAGTAAACTCTGAAGCAAGGCCTGGCTCATCGTTTCGGGACGCGGAACCCGGTTTTCCGGTTCCTGCTGGCCAGAAAGGCCACTCGCCCAAACTACAATCATGAAAGGGAAAAAACGCATGCTTTCATCAATCCAAAACCAAATAATTTCCAATCCCTGCGAACCGGCTTCACTGCTCGCCAGGCAGAGTCAACTCCAACCCGGTCCTGTTATCACTGCTGTAGTTTAGCTTTAAACCGCTCAAAACGGGAAGCACAAAGCAGTTCACCCTATCCGGCTCGGAAGAGTGGCCGCCTAAAATCCATTAACCCAAATAAAAGGGGAACTTGGTTGAACCCATCACTACAGGCTTTTCTTTTTCTTGATTCTCTTTTTCGGCCGAGCGGTGGAAAAATCCAGGGACAATTGGAATTCATTTTTTTGAACAGGACCTGTCGTACTTCGCCCCCGATCGATATAACTTTGCATCAACGTTGCCAAACGCCCTACCACCTCTTTGTTGGCTCCAGCAACATCCTTCGTTTCACCAATATCGGTTTCCAGATTAAACAACTCCCGTTTACCATCCCGGTGAAAAATCAGCTTCCAGTTATCCCGGCGAATCGCCATTGCACGCGCTGATTGATGAACCGTACCCTCGCGAACCCGCTCAGTGTCTTTTCCCACGAGACAGGAAAGCAGACTGACACTGTCTTCAGCAGCATTCGCTGGCAAAGTTTGCTCCAAGACCTCCGCAAATGTCGCCAACAGGTCGTTCAAACAAACCGTCCGGTGGTTCACCGAGTTCGGCTTGACTTTCCCTGGCCAGCGAACCAGCAAGGGTTCGCGATGCCCCCCCTCATAGATACTGGCTTTGGATTCTCGGAGGGGAGGAAAAGAACGTTTGGAGGCCCCGTTGTCCCCGCTGGCAATCAAGAGCGTGTTGCCGGATTGGCCGGTTCGTTGTAACGCGTCCAAGATCTGTCCCAGCATGTGATCCCCCTGGTAAACCCAATCGGCGTAACGGCTCTGCTTCCCGGTCAAGCTCCCTTTTCCCAAAAACTCGGCCGCCGGGGCCACCGGTTTGTGAGGCGGACACATTGCGAAGTAAAGAAAAAACGGTTGATCTGCGCTGGCCCGCTGCTCAATGTACTTCACCGCTCTCTGAATCATTAAAGGTTGGTTTTCCACGGCCTTGACCTCGGCGATCACTCGGTCCTGCTCAAGAATCGAACCGATGTTCCTGGCGTGCGTGAAACCATAAAAGTAATCGAACCCCACCGCACCCGGGCCGTCGGTCAACCGAGCGCCCAGGGAAAGTTTTGAATTGGGACCTTGCTTGGGATCAACCCAGTTCAACCCCAAGTGCCATTTACCGATACAAGCGGCGTGATACCCCTGTCCCTTCAGAAAAGAGGCAACAGTGAGGCGATCCTTGGGGATAATCGGCGGCGAGTAAGTGTTTAAAACACTAAACTGCCCAATCCGAAACGGGTAACGCCCAGTCAAAACCCCATACCGAGTCGGTGTGCAGCTCGCAGCCGCTGAATGGGCGTCGGTAAAACGCATCCCCTCTCGCGCAAGTCGATCAAGAGACGGTGTATTGAAATCGCTGTCTGATCGATAACTTTTGAGTTGTCCA
>JAZABE010000554.1:0-8195 GCA_036137535.1 Planctomycetota bacterium
CCAGAACTACTGGATTATCTTGCAAACTGGTTTATTCATCACAACTGGTCGATTAAACAATTGAACCGACTCATTCTGACTTCGAAAACCTACCGCAGGAGTTCTCGGCACCCACACCCAAAACTGGTCCAGGCCAAAGACCCTGACAATCGGCTGCTGGCGACGTTCACTCCCAGACGCCTCACCGCCGAGGAATTTCGGGATGCGATGCTGGCAGTCAGCGGAGAATTAAACACGTCGGTCGGGGGTGTTCCCTGCCGCCCTGACATCAACCTGGAAGTTGCCCTGCAACCCCGGCAAATCATGGGGGGAACAGCATCCGTCTACGAACCTGACCCGCTTCCCCAACAACGTAACCGACGCACCATTTACGCCGAAAAGATCCGGGGCCTTCGCGATCCGTTCATGGAATTATTTAACCAACCTGGACCTGACAAGTCCTGTGAACTCCGCCAAACATCAACCGTGGCTCCGCAAGCACTAACCTTGATGAACGCCGAAGAGATTCAAGACAGGTCCCTCGCCTTCGCATCGATGCTGATCCGAACCCATAAATCGGACACAAAAATTTTAACAGCAGCGTTTACAAGAGCACTTGCCCGTCCGCCCACCGAACCCGAATACCAACAGTGCCTGCAGCATTGGAAACAGTGCACCACCGAAGAGTCCCAACGCCAATACGAACCCCGAACTTACCCCGCCCAAACACGACGGACGGTCATGGCAGAAAAAACGGGTGAACCTTATGAGTTTATTGAGCACATGCCCGCGTACGCGTCTTATGTGCCGGATTTACAACCCAGCCAAACCGATGCACGCACCCGAGGCCTCGCACAGGTTTGCCTAGTCATCCTGAATCTAAACGAGTTTGCTTATTTAGACTGAAGCGTGGGAAATCGGCACCGAACACAAAACATTCGGTGCGCTGAGCCCCACGAGAATTGGAAAAGACAACACATGCTGACTGATCCCTCCAAACATCTCCACGCTGCACCTAACCGCAGAGACTTTCTCTACGGGTTTGGCACCGGTATCGGCTCGATTGCTCTCACATCCCTGTTGACTGCTGGCGACCCGGTCTCCCCGGAGGTTTCACCACCAGACAAAACCCACCATTCCCCCCGGGCCAAACGGTGCATTTTCCTAATGCTGGAGGGTGGCCCGTCACACCTGGACACCTTCGATCCCAAGCCAGAGCTAAATGCTCGCCATCTTCAAGAATTCACACGATCAGGCGAAGAACAAAGTGCCATGTCATCCGGCAAACGTTATTTTGTGAAAAGTCCGTTCGACTTTGTGCGTGCGGGTCAATGCGGAGCCGACATCAATACCGAGTTCAAACACTTGCAAACCTGCGTAGACGACATCTGTTTCTATCGCGGTGCATCTGTCGAGTCCGTCAATCATCCGACCGCCTGCTACCACGTCAACACAGGCAATCGGTTTGGAGGCGATCCGGCACTGGGCGCTTGGGTCACCTATGGCCTCGGAACCGAGAACGAAAATTTGCCAGGATTTGTCGTCCTTCCCCGGGCCAGCTATCCGCAAGGCGGATCGGCAAATTGGAGCAATGGATTTTTTCCGGCCCAGTATCAAGGCACTCCTCTCAGGGCTACCGGAAGCCCGATCCTCGATCTGAACCCACCTGCCGGTATCACCCGAAAGCGGCAACGCCAAAACCTTGATCTTTTGGCATCCTTGAATCGCGATCACCTGGCGACCCGACCGGGTCGAAGCGAACTTGCTGCAAGGCTAAATTCCTACGAACTTGCCTACCGAATGCAAATGGAAGTCCCCGAGGTGCTCGAACTCAACACTGAATCCAAATCCACGTTGCAAATGTACGGTATCAATCAACCCAAAACCGATGCCTTTGGAAGGAAATGCCTGTTAGCAAGACGTTTGATTGAAAAAGGTGTTCGTTTCGTTCAACTGTACTCTGGCAACTGGGATAGCCACGATTACATCTACCGTGCCCATGGATCATTGATCAAGTCTGTCGACAAACCGATTGCAGCCCTGCTGAAAGATCTTAAACAGCGGGGGATTTTGAAGGACACGCTCGTCGTCTGCTGTGGTGAATTTGGCCGAACGCCGGACAATGGTCAGCGTAGCGGCGGCAAAGCGTACGGCAGAGATCACAACGCCAACGCCATGGCAATGTGGTTCGCCGGCGGTGGGACCAAAGGCGGCCACACCATCGGGGCAACCGACGAAATCGGCGAAAAGGCGGTCGATTGTGCACATCACATTCGTGATGTGCACGTCACCTTGCTACACTTACTGGGTCTCGATGACAATCGGTTGACGTTTTATCATGCGGGGAGATTCAAGCAACTCAGCCAATTCGGCGGGCAAGTGATCAACGAGCTCATCCGCTGAGAAATCCCACTGCTTGCGATCGACCGGGAAACGTCATACCGGAATGATCAAAACCACGCGTTGGCAGCTAGACTGGAAATGGTGCTGCAATTTCAAACACCAGGAGAACCTTGGTGGAGACAGACCGCGGAGTGCCTAGCTCCCAAGAATAATCCTCAAACTGTCTTTTGCCATTAAATGGTCTTTGCCGATTGGCACTCAACAGGCAAGAAACCGGCGCGTGACCATCTCAAACTGGACGCCTGATGCCTCGGTAGCAAGATGAAAGTACGATCCACCAAAGATTCACCACATTGCAAGGCCACGCCAGAGAGGTTTCGTCGGTCCTGTCACCCATTGGGTTTAATTTTCCGCCTATAATGAGGTTCATTACAACTTGAGGAGTTTTTTTCTAATGAAATCCCAACTGGTTCTTTTCCTTTTATTTTCCCTGGCTGCTACGGCAACCAGGAGTGATGATAATGAAAAATCTTTAGTCCACAAAAACATTTCCTACGGACCCTACAAATCGAATGTCCTCGACATCTGGATAGCCAAAGGCGATAGCCCAAGGCCCCTTCACGTCTATATCCATGGTGGCGGTTGGATCGGTGGCGACAAATATCGCAAGGGTGACCCCCAAAAATTTTGGCTCGCAAAAGGAATTTCCTATGCGGCGATCAATTATCGTCATACGCCGGAAGCATCGTTGCCAGCGCCTGTTCACGATGCGGCGCGAGCCATTCAATTCCTGAGATCCAAAGCCAAGGAATGGAATATTGACAGGAACCGCATCTGTTTGTCAGGAGGCAGTGCTGGTGCCTGTACGTCCATGTGGATTTTGTGCCATGACGACTTGGCGGATCCCAAGTCAAAAGACCCGGTTTTGCGAGAATCGACACGGGTTTCGGGGGCGGCAGTCAGCGGCGGCCAAACCGCAATTGATCCCTACCAAATCAAACGATGGCTGGGGCCAATGGTTCTCGAACATCGCATGATCAACATGGCGGTTGGTGAACCGACCATCGGCGAAGCGTTAAAAAATTACGAGAAACATAAATCCCTTTACACGGAATTCTCGGCCTTCAATCACGTCAGCAAAGATGATCCACCTCTTTTTATGAAATATGGTGGTGACATGACCCTGCCATCAAAAAATCCAGGGCACGGGATTCACCACCCCGTCTTTGGCATCAAGATGAAAGAAAAAGCTGACCAGGCAGGTATGGAATGCCACCTGTGGATTGGCAACGGAAAGGTCTCGAAATCAACTCAGTACCAAACCAGTAACGAGTTCATCGAACAGGTTCTATTAGGTCCGTCAGAAAAAAAAGTGAGCACCCAACCTTTCCGCGGTAAAATCCATTCTATTCCTGGTACGATTGAAGCAGAGCATTGGGATCTGGGACCGGCTGGAGTTGCCTACGCAGACCAGGACCAAGCCAATCAAGGGGAAGACTACCGCGAAAAAACCGAAGTCGATATCGAAAAAAGACCAGACGCATCGAATGGATACGGAATTGGATGGACCCGTGAAAGTGAATGGCTCATTTATACAGTTGAGGTAAAAGCGTCCGGAACCTTTCGGATTGAAATGCCAGTCGCGTCCAATAAAGCCGGAGGTTTATTTCACATTGAGATGAACGGCAAAGACGTCTCCGGACCCATCAAAATCCCGGATACCGGAAGCTGGCAAAAACTCATGCAACTGCAACACAAAGGCGTGAAACTCCAGAAAGGAATCTACCGCATGAAAGTCGTCATGGATAAAAACGGGGTCAGCGGAAGTGTCGGCGACATTGATTATTTCAAGTTTGTTTCTGAAAAGGAATAAATCTGATTTTCCAAACAAAACCAAATGAACGCTTAGCCGCTTAACTGGTTGCAAGGAGCCCTGTGAACTAGTCCAGCACCCTAGACAGCTTGCGTTTCTTGGTCACCTTCGAGTATTTTGAGTCGAAGACCTCATCGGCCGCAACGCCGGTACCGTCCAGGAAATACCCGTTGTTGCACGGAATTGAATAGGATTAAACTAGGTAGGCTTTTGCCAAAAACCAAAAGGACTTCGTCCGGGCACTCAGGCCCCGAGCAGTCGCAGTTGACGATTCTAAAACCGCTAAAAAGGGATTTACCATGCCAACGGCCGTTCGAGTGTTCATCATTGTTTGGGCAGCGGGATTTGTACTGGCTGGATTGTTAATTTCGGCCTGGGCCTACTTCGACGCAAAAGAGGCAATTCGATCTGGATCCTGGCCCTCAACCGAGGGCGAAGTGACCAGCCAAAAAATCGATGTGAGCCGTAGTCGAGACAGCGACGGTAGAACGAAGACAAGCTACACCCCAAGACTAGCCTACCAATTTCGGGTTAACGGCAAGGTTTACCGGGGCAACCGAATGCAAATTGGACAATGGTCTTACAATACCAGGGCGAAAGCTTCCGCCGCCATAAACCGACTGACAGACGACACCAAGTGCACTGTCTTCTACGATCCCAACGATCCAAAAACGTGCACCCTCGAGGCCGGATTTAAGTTCCACCATGCCCTCTTTATCGGGTTTGGCCTACTGTTTTGTGTTGTGGGAATTGGTGGCGGCTGGCTGTTTCTCTCAGGCCAGGGCGTTAAAACTGGCACCAAGAAGAAGCCTAGAAAAAAATCGAATCGAACTGAACTCATGAAAAAGGAAACACGGCCACGTGCGAAAACCTCCGTGACGACCGGCCCTCGTGCCCAAACTTTGGAAGAAAACATCACACGTTGGGGACGTGAACATATCGGCACCGGCGACGACACCTTGGTCGACTGGGAAATCATCTCATCATTCGATGATCAGCATCTCTCATATGTCGAGGTCGAACCCTTCCCCAAAGCTGTCGGTTACGACAAGTTTATTTTTGTCATCTCGTTCACAGAGCAGCCAGCCGACCTGGTGGCAACGTATTGCCTCGAAGACGGTCAGTTTTCACTGTTCAGCCGCAATGCCGAGACTGACGAGGACCTCCCCGACAGCCTATCGGCTACTTAAAATCGGCACTCATGCCATGCTGACCGGGTGTCGTGGAGAGTTCGTCGAAACTGACAGTGGAAACCAAAATTCAAACCAAGTCCCTCAGCACAACGATTGTGTTCACCCACCATTCGAAACAAGTTATTTCCAGCTTGCATTCACCGTTCAACAGGGATGCGGACTTGAAGGATCAAGGAGTGGAGTACTGCTTGAACGCCGAGCCAGAGCTCGGCTCTTAATGCCCTGGGAAGAGACTAGTACGGGCGGTATTTTGGCGTCGATTTTTCAAAAAGATAACCCACCTTGTACTTTCGTTTTAGCTGCCGGGCAGCTTCCGGCCAGTAGGCACGAGGGGGCTCGTCACGGTACGTGATGGATTCCACGTGACCATCCAAGAAACCGACGTTGGCGACCTGCCGGAAGTGGCGAAAGTGCGAGCCTGGTTCAGTCCACGGATCTTCAGGACCCAGCAAGTAGAAATTTTCCGTGACAATGGTGGATTGCCCTGGCATGTAAGCCAGTTGAATCCTCGCGGAGTCAGAAATCACAACCGTGGATGACGTCGATGGAAAACTTGCCATCTTGGTGAGAACCTGCCTTTGATTCCAGTTTCCATTTTCAAAAGACCATTTCTCTTGGCCAAGATTCACGTTGTATCCATAGCCTCCGTTTGCTGATTGGTATAACGGCGTCACAGTGGATTCATCCCAGCTCGGACAGGTTTGAATTGCCTTGTTTCTCTCCATAAAAGGGGCGAGTAAACCCTTGGTCTCGTCTACGGTCGACTCTGAATAATCCAATTCGCCAAACCAGGTCGTCTGCTTTGGCCAGGTGGATACAATATTAGCCGGAGGAAGACGTTTTAACGTGTCGTGGTACATGTGCACGGCAAGGAGAAGCTGACGGATGCGACTGCTGCATTGGGTTTTTCGAGCAGCAGATCGGGCTGCCTGAACAGCCGGCAGGAGCAATGCTATCAGGACCCCGATAATCGCGATCACAACCAACAGTTCGATGAGGGTGAAACCTTTTGTTTTGCACGATAATGCCATAGTATTTTCAGCGCGCGCCTGCACCTAAGATTTTCAAGATATTGGAGTCGCAATGTTGACAACTCGCCCTCGCAAATAATCAACATAAACCCAGAGGTAGGTCTTCTGACTTCAGCTGTGCAAAATCGCTTCACGGATCAATCCAACCCGTACTTAAATTTCGCCAATCGCTCGCCTTCTCAAACTACGGTTAGCGCGAAACTTGTTCGCTTCTTTCGTTTAATGGCTTGCAGAACAACGATTGTTCAACTGTTACAGCGGCGGGGCCGTTCCGGATTTTCGCCGGATTCCCTGTTACCCCAAATTCTGAATGAACATGGGCACCTCCGTGCTTGCTCTCCGGAGTATAGCAGATTGAGGTAGATTGCAGAAAGGAGTCTTCAGAAGGCCGGCGGAATTCTTTTATCCCGCAAGATTGAAATCGTTTGATTAGCTTTGAGATCACAACCATTTCCTGGGCGTTTTCATCTGGTTTGATCTTGAGATGCCAACCACATTTTTCTAAAATTCGCCCCGCTACTATCTCGCCCCGGCAGCCACAGCCCGGGGCGAATTCACTGCGAGATTATCGCCATCAAAGAAAGTTGAACGATGCTTCGAGCGAATCCAATTTTCCTGTTATTCATTTCCCAATGTTTCCTTCCCGTTTCAATATTTGGTCAATCCAAGGCCAGCTCCACGGAAAGAAACACCGACCTGACCTTTACAAGCAGCGTTAATGTATCCCTCCAAGGAACAAAAATCATCAACGAATTCAAACTCGTGGACGACCTGGGATTCGAATACGACATCATGAGCGTTTTGAAAAACAAAGAGATCCGTGATGAACTCAATGTCACGGACAAACAATTTGCGGGGATGAAATCCATTCAACAAAAAATGACAGAGGAATTAGTTCCCAAAATCGCCGCTGGCATCAGCTCAAAAGATCGAGGTAAAGAACTCGAAGCTCACGTCAAAGCGACGGAATTAATCCTCAAAAGCAACCTCGACAGCCAACAACTGACAAGGTTCGAACAAATCAAGAACCAAATTCGATTCGATCGATTTGGGGCGACTGCTTTGGCAACCTCGAGCTACCTCGAAAATGAACTTAACCTCCCGGTGAAACTGGCGAAATCAATTTCCGAAAAGGTTCAGTCGCTCAAAAGCAAACACTTGCAAAAGGTGAATCAACTGTATCGTCAAGCTCATCAAAAAATCCTGGAAGAACTACCTTCCGCGGATCAAAACCAACTGGATTCGGTCGTGACCGTTGACTTCCGAAAGGAATTGATGGCCAGACCGTTATTCATCACAAAACCAAAGCGTCGCTTCCGAAACATTTCGACAGCGGTCAGCTTCTCGCAACTGCTTTCAGACAAATCAATCCGGGACGCCGTCGAAATCGTTGATAGTCAGTTTCAAGAAATCATGGAGTTGAAAAAACGCTATGACCAAAAACTGAAAGCCCAGTCGAACCAATTGTTATCAGGATCTGGAAGAAACCTTTCCATCTCTGATCGTGGCAAACAGTTGGTAAAACTGAAATCGGAAAACAAGCGTGCGTTTGAACACCAGCTAAGAAATTCGTTGCTGGATCACCAGATCGATCGACTTGTCGAGATAGCCATTTTGGTTGAAGTCAAACAAGCAGGAACCATCCAATGCATTTGCAACGGAACCCTGGCAGAACGAATCGGTCTAAAAACAGAAGACGCCAAGAAAATGCACTCCAAGGCCGTCGATCTTCACCTAGACCTCCAGTCCCAAATCAGGCAATTGGAGTCCGAACTC
>JAZABE010000555.1:0-3688 GCA_036137535.1 Planctomycetota bacterium
GACTTGGCATCAGGCTTGGGATCCCAAGATTCCTTGTGAGCAATCCCGCCCCACAGGTAGATGATGATGCAGGATTTTGCCTGTTGTTGCCTCCCAGAGTTCGGGGAAAACGCCGAAAGTGTTTGTGGCTTTAAAAGGGCAGGAACGGTAACTCCGCAGGCGGATCCTGCATTAATGAGAATTTCCCGCCGGTTGGGATGGGTCTTCATGACGGATGAGGCGAATTCTTAGGTCCTGACAGCTACAAATACTACCTTTTTCGTTATCGTCATTCAACACAAAACATTCTTGAAATTCATCACTTGAAAATAAAATAACCGAGTTAACTTGTGAAAACCGGTCGGGGATTTGGTTGCGAGCCTGTTTTGGAGAGATGGGTTGAGGCTTTTGGGTTCCGGTTGATCCTGGCAGGGGGTCGGGTTGCGACCGACCGGGTCCCGGGTTTAGGGACTTTTCTGCGACTTCAAGAGAAAGGGAGTCCCAGTGGACGTTGCCCCTTCTCCTAAAAAACCGGTTTGGAGTGGGGGTGTCGATCGCCTGAAAGCCGTGATTCTCGGAGCGACAAAACTTGACAAACCGTTCAGATATGACACACTGCCAACTCGATTTTGTTCGAGGAAACCTGGGCTCGGTTTTGGTTTGTGCCCAGCCTGAGTCAGCCCTTGGTCCCAGTGAATGGGCGCAGCCGGAAACCTGTCATGAGAATCCAAATCACTCGTATTCAATTATTCCTGTTCGTTTTTTGGGTTGCGGTTTTCTCTCGGGTCCACGCGGAAAATCGGCCTAATGTCTTGTTCCTTGCGGTCGATGACATGAACGACTGGATCGGGTGTTTGGAAACCACACCGAGGGCGTTTACGCCGAATCTGGACAAGCTCGCTGAACGCGGTGTGAATTTTACCAACGCTCATACCGCGGGGGTTTTTTGTGCACCCAGTCGGGCTGCAATCTTTAGCGGTCAATTTGCATCGACAACGGGTTGTTACCGAACTGCCCATTATTTTGTTTCGCACCCCGAAATCGAATCATTACAGGTGAGCTTTGCCAAGGGCGGCTATAAAACACTAGGTGCCGGTAAGCTTTTTCACCATCCAGCCGGGTCAATTGATCAAAGAGGTTGGGACGATTTTTTTTTGCGGAATCCTTCCCAGCGAACCAGCGGTTGGCCGCTTAATTCCTGGAGTGACGAGACGCCTTTTCCGAGCCCCTTTCCAGCAAGCCCCTACAACACGGGACAAGAGGTGACTGGTGGCCTTTTTCTTGAATGGGGTGCAATTCCGGATGACCAAGAAGGGCAAATGGCGGACACCCAGAGAATCAACTGGACGGTTGATCAGCTGAGCCGTTCCCATGACCAGCCTTTCTTCCTGGCTTGCGGTCTCTATGCTCCCCATTTTCCCAATTACTGTCCGAAAAAATATTTTGACCTCTACGATCCGAAAACCATTCCGTTGCCACCGTATCGCGCAGATGACCTTGACGATTTGCCAGCCAAGATCCGGAAAATTAAAACGGCTCGATCCCGGATTCATCAACGGCTCGAGCAACTGGGCGCAGTGGATGATGCCATTCATGGGTACCTTGCGTGCATAAGCTATGCGGATGCAATGATTGGCCGGGTTCTGAATGCGCTCGAAAGCAGTCCATACGCTGACAACACGATTGTGGTTGTGTGGAGTGATCATGGTTATCACCATGGAGAAAAAGGGGACTGGGGCAAGCACACCTTGTGGGAGCGAACTTCCAATGTCCCTTTGATTTGGGCAGGTCCCGGGGTGGCCAAGGGTATGAAAACCGGGGTGACGGCGAGTTTAATTGACTTGTACCCGACGTTGGTGGAACTCTGTGATTTACCCAAGCCACACCAATTGCTCGAAGGGCATTCGCTGGCTGGGACTTTAAAGAACCCGGCAGCGGCGAAAGACCGCAACGTATTCTTGCCTCACATGAACCCGGGTGAATATGCCATTATTAACCAGAACTGGCGGTACATTCGTTACGGGGATGCAGATGAAGAACTGTATGATCTCAGAAAAGATCCCCATGAATGGGACAACCTTGCTTCTGAAAAAAAACATGATGACCTGAAAAAGAAGCTCCGGAGTTTTGCACCAACGAGTTTTGCGGATCCCGAGGAAAAGCTCAAAGTGCGTCGCGATCTGGTCATCGATGGCAAAACGTTCCGTTGGGAAAAGGGGCGAGGGAATCTGCCGGTCAAACCCACGGTTCCGAAGGAAAAAAAAGAGTCGCCACCCAAGAGGCGGAAAAATGTTCTGCTGGTGATTTGTGATGACCTGAACACCCATATTTCGCCTGCCGGTTATGATCCTGTTCGGACGCCAACGCTTGCCCAGTTCGCATCTCAAAGCATGATTTTTCAGCGAGCTTTCTGTCAGTATCCTGTCTGTGGGCCTTCGCGAGCTTCTTTGCTAAGTGGTCTGTATCCGCAATCGACGGGGGTGCTGGACAACCGGGCAGATCTTCGTGACCAGCGTCCCGGTACGCTCTCGATGCCGCAGTTCTTTAAGCAAAATGGTTATTGGACAGCGAGCGTGGGCAAGGTGTTTCACTCCACCCGCCACGAACCAGGAGAAATCGCGTGGCACGAATTTGAACGTTTTCAAAATGATGAACTGCCGGTTGTCTCCGAGGCTCGTAGAAAATTTGAAGCCGAGCACGGATCGGTCGAGAAGAATTCGAACCGGAGGAAATGGAAATTGTTGAAAAAACAGGTTTCTGCGAAGTTGGACGCCCAGACCCCCCCTGGTTACGGACGAAGTGGATTGACGGATGCTCAGCATAAGGATGGTAAAAATGCCCGCCAAGTTGCCCAGTGGCTGACCGAGAAAAAGTTTGGGGAAAAACCTTTTTTTATCGCTTGCGGATTGCAGAAGCCACATGTTCCTTTTTTGGCGCCGGACAAGTATTTTGATCTCTATCCCCTGGAGCAGATTGTCTATCAGGCGGATCGAGCCAACCTGTGGGACTCACTGCCAAAAACCGCGATCTCAAAACGTTACACTGCATTTGGCTTTGAACTGGGAAAAGAGAATGATCCCCTTCGCCGCACTTACATGCAGGCCTACCACGCTTGTGTTTCGTTTATTGATGCTCAATTCAAACTCGTACTCGATGCATTAGAGTCCAGCGGCCAGCTGGAAGAGACCGTGGTTATTTTTACTTCAGATCATGGTTATCACCTGGGGGATCATTTCCTCTGGGGTAAAGTGACGCTATTCGACATTGGAGCCCGGGTGCCGTTGATTGTCCGGGCCCCCGGGTTGACCCGAGGTAACACGAATTCGCAAGCCATGGTGGAATTGATCGACCTTTTTCCGACCGTTGTTGAACTTGCCGGCTTCAACGTACCCAACCACCTGCAAGGAATTTCCCTGCGTCCATTACTTGGGCATCCCGACCGACTTGGACAGAAAAAGTATGCTTACAGTGTGGTTTCTCGCGGCACAAAGCTGGGGTATGCAATGAGGAATCAGCGTTGGCGATACGGAAAATGGCCAGATGGTGAAGAGCTTTACAACTTGACCCGGGATCCCCAGGAAAAGAATAACCTCGCGATCCAGCCTCGCGTTACCGAACAACTCAAAAAGTTTCGTGAGCTGCTGCGGGTCAAACAGCAAGAGGCAGTGGCACATCGCCAACCTGGGTCCAATTAATGAATGGTTTTGTC
>JAZABE010000556.1:0-13681 GCA_036137535.1 Planctomycetota bacterium
CTCGGACAAAAATGATCGTAACGGTGTCCTCGTCACCGAAGAAAACGGTGGAAACCTAAACTTTAGTGCCCATCAATTAACCTCTTACAAAAACAGTGTCTGTGGAGTCTCACTTGAAGAACACGGATCGGGCGATATTGATTCGGTCCTCCATGCATTCGATGCCAGCGCAAACGGAGGGACAGATGATAACGACTACGACGGTTACGGCCTGCAAATCGTGGAATGGAATCATGGCAGCCTGGACTTGGAAATCTATGATCCCACTATCGAAAAAATCAAGAGCGCTGAGGGAATTTACCTCCAGGAAAATCATGCCGGCGATATTGACGCCACGTTACGTGAATTCAATATCAATAAAATTGATGATGATGATGGAATTGAAATCGACGAACATGGCCCTGGCAACTTAACCGTGGACGCTTCGGGAATGAACATGTCGAAACTCGTTGACGGGATTGACCTCTGGGAAACCCACGGGGGCAACCTCGCCTTCCGGGGCGATCGGATTACTTTTGACAACTGCGACGAAGCCATCGAAATCGAAGAAGATGGTTCCGGAAATCTAATCGCTGAAATATCCAATACAAGGATCAATAATGCGTATGAAGGCTTCGAAATTGAGGAGGATGACTCCGGAGACATTTCTGTCAAATTGAATAATGTGATTGTTGATCAAACAGAAGACGAAGGTCTCGAAATTGAAGAATATAAAGGTGGTGATCTTTATCTTGAAGTGCACAATTCACAGTTCCTCAACAGTCGAGGTGAAGGAATCGATGTTGAAGAAAACGATAACGGAAACCTCACTGCCAAGTTGTTTAATGTTGTGACCTCTGCCAAAGAAGAAGGCGTTGATCTCAGAGAAAGTAATGCCGGGGATCTGCTGGTTGAATCCTGGATGCTCCGGACCTCGGGTGGTGGGATTGGGATCAGCCTTACTGAAGACTCCAAGGGAGATCTCAAAGCAAGTCTCAGCGAAACCACCGTCACTGGAGCATCAGATGATGGTCTCTATGTTTACGAAGACCACAATGGAAACCTGGAACTCAAGGTGGTTACCATGGATCTCACCAACTGCGGGGGGGATGCAATATCAGCCTCTGAAAATGGCAAGGGAGATTTTTCCGCAGAATTCACCTCGGGACGACTGCAGGCGGATAAATACGGCCTCAGCCTGGAAGAGCACGGTGGAGGACAGGGTGTAGCACGTGCTTTTGGAGTCGACCTCGAAGGAGACCTGGATGACTACTGGGTCGAAAATGTAGAATTGATAATCAGCTGATCCAGCAATTCACGAGTTGCCACCAACCCGATGGAATCAAGCCCAAGGCCAAGCAACCCTGCTTGGCTTTTTTTACACTCGTCCTGACGGCGAAAATCACCAAAGCTGGCGCCGTTCTCAGCAATCAGCTCAGCAATTTCTAAAAGAACGACCATTTTCAAAGAGATGACCGACCCGCCAATTTCCTACCGGAAGTCACTATGCCCAAGGCAAGTTCGGTTTCCAACCGTGAAAAAACCCCATCCAGGATCAGTGACTCCTGTGATTCCTCGCGGCCACTTTCGCTGAGGCAGTCGACCACTGATTCCAGCGGGTCCAAAGCAGGATCAACCAGCAAGTCTCCAGGTAACACTCGACCATTGCCCCCGATTTCATTGACAATCGATTCTCTCTGGGGATTCACCCGGGACAACTCAACATCGGCTTTCAGATTCAAAGCGGGTCGATTGACGAATTCGTAAACCATTGCCTGGTCCGCCACAACTGGTTGATCGCGGCTTCCATCAACCGCGTTTGTGGAATCGCCAACAACTCCACCCGACCGGGGATCAGCAATTCCCTGGGCGGCCGAATTCGAACCTGCCAAGTCATAGACCCGGTCGGCGAAATAATTCCCTGATTCCCGCTCAACCGCATCCCGGTATTCAAAGATGGCGTCCGCTGTGGAATCGACTATCCACAAGTGCCGAACATCATTGGGGTCAACCGTAATCCCACGGGGACGAACATTATCGGAATCAATGTTCCAGTAACCGTAGTACATCGCATCCGCAGAATACTTGTAGACCCGATCAAAATTCCGGGCATCATTAACAACCCAGATGTAATAACCGTCCGTGGTAATTCCCCTGGCCGATCCATTGCCGGACCAAAGGTAAAAACCGGAATCAAATGCCTGGCTCCCGCCGCGACGCAATGCAGCCCCGGTAAACCTCAGCACCGCATCCAGGCCTCGATCCACGATTAAAAGATCATCGCCGTCCAGAGCGATCCCTTCGGGACGCCTGAGTCCGGATGCATACCAACTACCCAACAAGGAACCGGAATCGTCATACACATACACAAAATCGTTGTTGTCGATCACCCAAGCCGTTGAGCCATCTGACGTCGTCGTGATCCCGCGAGGAACGGACCCAGCCAAGGCATAATTTTCAACCAACTCGCCATTTGCGTCGTACTCGAACGTGTCATCCGCCCGGGTGTCCACGACAAAAAACTTGGTCCCCGTCGAAGTTTCATTCACCGTCAGCGTGACCAAAACAGGATCAGAATTCAAAAGCCCATCGTCGGCCTGGTAAACAAAGGAATCGCTCCCAACAAAATCGGCATCAGGCTGATAATCAAAAGAGCCGTCTGCACCCAGGTCAAGGGTCCCGTGACTGGGTCCACTGATCAACGTGGCAACCAGGGCATCATTGTCAACATCTTCGTCGTTGACCAGAACACCCTCGGCTGCAGAGACGGTCAACCGCTGATTCCTGTCCGTACTGTAAGTATCGTCAGTACCCACGGGAGCATCGTTGACACTTTCCACAGTCAACGTGACGGTGGCGACATCGCTGTCCTTCAGCCCGTCACTGGCTCGGTACTGAAAAACATCCGTTCCATAATAATTTTCATCGGGAACATAAGTGAATGACCCATCCGTATTAAAATTGATCGTGCCGCTGGTCGGTCCGCTCACCAGCGATGCGGTGAGCGGCTGACCTTCTGGATCGTAGTCATTAGCCAAAACACCCGGTCCACCAATATCCAGAACTGTATCCTCATCCAGCAAATATTCATCATCCAGGGCAACCGGTTTTTCATTGCTAGAGCCTTTGAAGGGAATATCTATTGCAAAGAGATCCGTTGAACCCAGACCGACTGTGCTGCCATCAAAAAAGAGTTGGGAATCAAAGCTCCCCGAAGTCGAACTGCCCAAACGGGTTGGGCTGAAAACAAACACATCTTCATCGGCACCAGAGACACCGGAAACCGAAAAGTTCCCACGAGTGGACAATAAAATATTCCCATCGCCATCCACAGCCACAGCATCGACATCCTCACCGCTACTGTTGGAAAGACCGACATCACTGCCATCAAAATAAATCGACCAAGACCCGGACGTTGTGTTACCAAAGCCTGTGGCCTCGAATTGAATCAAGTCTTCATCTGAACCCGATGCACCGTTTACGGAATAATTGCCCACGGTTGAAACCAAAAGCGTACTGTCTCCTAAAAGCTTGATCGCATCAATATCTTCACCGGAACTGGTTAACCCGACATCACTACCATCAAAGAACAAGGCCAAGTTACCGAAAGTGCTAGGACCAAACTGGCCGGTAAATTGAACGATATCGGAGTCATCAACTGTCCCCAAGCCGTCAATGCTACCTGGGGCGGTAAACGACATCAGGATGGTCTGATCGTCCACGACCGAAAAGGCGTCAATCGTTAATCCCAACAACCCAAGGTCAGAACCGTCAAAAATAACGCGGTAGTCACCATTGGTAGTGCGAGCCACAATGTCTTCATTGTTTAAAAGCACGTTACCCACGGAAACGTTGTTGTTTCCAACTGAAAAATAAAAGTCGACCTCCGCCACCTCGTTATCCAGGTTGGTCACCGAGACATCTGCGGGATTGAGGCCGTCGTAATTGCTATCCGAACTAGAAGCTGCCTCCAGGATCACATCGTACAAAATGTCACCGTCGAGATCCGGGTCATCGACACCACTGACCACCACGGTTTGGGCTTGTCCCCAGTTCGCAGGGGTGAAAGTCAACTCCGACGTTGAGGTCGTTCCCTCGGACGGATCAGATGACAATAGTGAAAGGGTTACATTAGCCGTGGGTTGTGTGGCCAGCATCACGGTAAACGAGGCTGTCGCACCACTTTCGCTGGTCTGCAACCCACTTACCGGGGTCACAAAAATCGCCGCAGACTCTCCAGCAAGAGCAGTTGCCACATTCAAACGCCCCCCGGTGACCATCTGGCCATCAAGAGCGGGCAGCGGATCGACCGAACCGTAAATCCGATCCAGGATCTCTTGGTAACTCAGGCTGGGATCATGGCTTTTGACCAACGCAATGGCCCCCGAAACATGGGGTGTTGCCATCGAAGTGCCGCTCAAGGTTCCGTAACTGTCACCGGGCAACGTACTGTAAATACTGGAACCAGGTGCCGCGAGATCTACCGTCGTGGAGCCAATATTAGAAAAAGAAGACAGCTGGTCGTTGCGAGTCGTTGAGGCCACCGAAACCACATTATCCAGATCATAGTTGGATGGATAATGCGGATTGGAATCATTGTCATTACCATAATCATTCCCGGCAGCAGCCACAAAAAGGTGACCGTTGGAACGGGCATTGGAGATGGCGGTGTACATGGAGTTTGAAAACCCTCCGCCTCCCCAACTGTTGTTTGAGATCTGGGCCCCGTTATCCACCGCGTAATTCAGGGCAAGAACCGCATCAGAAATATAGCCGCCGTCCGGACCCAGAAACCTTAGGGCCATGATCTGCACATCCCAATTGACACCGACCACCCCGCTCCCGTTATCGCCAACAGCACCAATCGTTCCGGCAACGTGAGTACCATGGCCACCGGTATCCATGGGGTCACCATCACTGTCATAAAAATCATAACCATGGATATCATCGATGTAGCCATTCCCGTCATCATCAACTCCATTTCCGGCAATTTCACCAGTGTTCACCCACATGTTCCCGGCAAGATCCTGGTGCGTGTAGTCGACCCCGGTATCAATGACCGCAACGATCGTCGAAGAACTGCCGGTGGTGATCTCCCAAGCCTCTAGGGCATCAATGTCTGCATCGGCCGTTCCTCCAGACTGCCCCGTATTATGCAGTCCCCAAAGTTGTCCAAACGAAGGATCATTCGGTGCCCCGGTCACGTCCACGCGGTAATCCAATTCCGCAAATTTGACGTCAGGCCGTTTCCGAAGCTGGGTCAGGGCAGTTTCAACCGTCAGACCGACAGGCACATGAACCCGGCGAAGTGAGTCCTCCCTGCCAATCCTTTCACCGATCTCCAGTTTTCGCTGCCCGACCTCAACCGTGGACGAGGGCATCGCAGTCTCTTCAAATTGCACAATAATACGAGATTGGTGGTAGTCTTCTACGTTCACCACGAGATCGTCGAAACCGGGTTCCCCTGGACCGGAAGTATTTAAGCCGATGGCGGAAAGCATCGAACGGTCTTCCAACTTTTCGAGGTTCAGCTGCCGTTTCCGTTGATGAACCCGCTTTGTTTTTCGGTGGTTTTTTTTGTTTTTTTGTAGAGAAGAGTCAAAGCCATCAAACCGATTTTTTGACATGGAGAAGAGCCTTGTTATCAATAAGAAAAGAAACGAGAAGAGACGGTTGCTGGCAACGTAACAAAGAACAATCATTTTGCAAACCAAAATGCAAACAAAATAGTTCAGGGAAGATCCGGCACCATTTCGCGCCTGTTAAAATGGGCAAAACAGCAACCCTGTCCCCGGTCGCCCAGAACCAATGCTTAACCGTCTTCCTCCCTTTTTGAAGAACGGTTACCGGCAATTTCAGAGCCCAATGGGTCACAGCAGATTACGGTCTGCGTAGACGCTTTTAATGGTTTCCGTCTTCCAGCAATGCAGAGGGTGTTGGGAAATCTGTGCAAAGACCGACTGCGATAGACACTTTCCCGCTGAGGCAGACAACAGACCCGCCCATCGATAACCGGGGGATCTCTCATTCCTGCTTCGGAAAGGGCGGCCCAGTAAAACCACTTTCAAATTGTGGCGAAAAACACGGGTCCAGTATCGATTTAGATCAACTCGGACAATTCTCCCGTACTGTCAGCGAAGGATTCACTGGGAACCCCCACTCGGTCCAGCAGGGTGACGAAAAGATTGGAGAGAGGCGTTTTTGCCGTGTATTTCAAGAGTTGTCCATGTTTCAATCCCAAGCCGCCCCCTCCCGCCAAAAGTAGAGGATAATTGTTATTGTTGTGAGTCCGGCTATTGCTACTCCCATAAAAAACGAGCGTGCGATCCAATAACGTTCCGCCCGCTTCTTTTGTGTTCTTCAATCGCCCCAGAAAGTAAGCCAGTTGCTCGGCGAGAAACTGGTCAAATCGTCCCAATTTTTCGTAGCCACCTTTTTTCCCGGCACCATGTGCCAAACCGTGCCAGTTGCCTGGTAAACCCAGGCACGCGGGAAATGAGTTGGCAACGGTCGTTGCTCCGGCAACCTGACCGATCATATACGTTGCCACCCGGGTCGTGTCCGTTTGGAAAGCCAGGTACATCAAGTCATACATTGTGCGGATGTAATCTCGCGGCCCTTCCGGAGAAGACGCCAGTTCCAACGAGGAGGAATCGATCTTTGGCTTGGGCACGTCCAACCAACTTTGAGATCGGTCAACACGTTGTTCAATTTCTCTCACGGAAGAAAGATATTCTTCAAATTTTTGAGCATCCTGCTTGCCCAGTTTTCGTTTGACCGACCGTGCATGGTCCAGTATCAGGTCCAACATCGCACCGGAACTTTTCAACTGCCGACGTTGTGCCCGGATTTCTTGGTCACCTTCACCAAACAGGCGGTCAAAGATTTGCTGGGGTTTGGCCAGCGCCGGAACGGGTCGACCCCGCTGGGAAAACGAGAGCGTTGTTGAACGCGTTGGTTCACCAACCCCCCCATCGCTGGAAAGTGTCAACGACGGAAACCGTGTTTTGGCACCAACGTGACTGGCAATCAACTGGTCGAGGGAAATGGAATTGCTGAAACGAGTTCCTTTGAGCTGAGCACCTGTCAGGAAAATATCCCCCGTATCATGGCCGCCAATTCGGCGTCCATGAGGGTGTGATAAACCGGAAAGTACGGTGACATCCTCACGAATACTTTCCAGTGACTTCAGCGTGTTGGTGAACCGAAAATCCCTCCCCTCTCCTCTGGGAAACCAATTCCATTCGGCATGTTCGTGAGTTTCCGGTGGCAGGCTCACCCCAAACGGAAAGTAAATCCCACACAACCTCCGGGGCAACTCGCTGACGACCTTACCAGGATCACCCAATGCCATCGCCTCCAGAAAAGGCAGCGCCAATGAAACACCGGCTCCCCTTAACATTGTTCGCCGTTTCAGGTGCCAGGAAGGAATGGACATGAATGAGTTCCTTGTCGGAAAATCTGGAGTGTTAAATTATTTGAATTGGAACGGTTCACTTTGCACAATTGCAATGATCAGTCTACTGAGCTTGAAGTTATTATCCTTGAATTCCCGGGTCAGCGACACCACGACCCCCTCGTCTGCCAGCTCCAGCGATCGGCCCAACGCGTAAGTGAGTAACTTGGTCACCAAGGCCCGCGCAAATCGTTCCTGCTCATTGTCGAGCAAATGCGTTTTCAGTTCCGCCAGGCCGTCGATTGGTTCCCCGCTTGGCAAAATCGAATTGGCGACAACCGGGCTCCTTTTGTCCGGACCTTTTTTAGTGACTCGCAGCACCTCGGTTCGCCACTGCCCCGTGGCGTCGTAATTTTCGAAAGGAATTCCCCAGGGGTCTATTTTGCGATGGCAATTATTACAAGATTTTTTTTGACGATGGAGCTCTAGCTGTTTCTTGAGAGACAAACTGCTAAAACCCGGCTTTTCGGAGTCGAGTTCGGGGACATCGGGTGGAGGTGGTGACGGCGGACTATCCAGCAAACGGTCCAACAGCCATACGGCTCTGCGAATAGGATGGGAATCCTCACCGGTTGAATGACTCAAGAGAATACTACCCTGCGTCAACAGGCCTCCGCGCCGATCGTCTGGATGGAGTGCAACCCGCTCAAAACGGGAACCCCGGGGACCGGACAGTCCATAGTGCCTGGCCAGGGGCTGGTTCAGCATGGCAAAATCTGAATCGATCAGGTTTAAAGCGCTCAAGTTCGATCTCAAGATCTCTCCAAAAAAACTAATGGTCTCGCGCCGCATGTGAACTTTCAGTCGATCATCAAAATCGGGGTAATATTCCGGGTTCACTGCCACGCGATTCAAACCGGAAAGGTTGAGCCATTGTTCAACGAAATTCTCTACAAAGTCTTCTGATTTGGGGCTGGCAAGCATTTCAATGACCTGCCTTTCCAAGACCCCGGGGTTCCGCAATTGGCCTTTTTTGGCCAGACGAATCAAGCGATCATCCGGCATTGAACTCCAAAGAAAATACGACAAGCGGGACGCCAGCTCAAAATCGTTGAGTGGCTGAAAATTTTTCGCCCTGCCCTGCGGTTCAATCAAGTAAAGAAATTGCGGTGACACCAGGACCATGGCCAATGTTTCCCGGATTGCCGCTTCAAACGTTGGATAGTCTGGCCGAATCCGTTTGAAAAAAGAGACCAAGATCTCCAATTCTTCTTTGCGCACTGGCCGCCGATAGGACCGACTGGCAAAACGTTCGATTACTTTTCGACCATACGTTATCTCATCGTCTAAGGGATCTTTCTGAAAAAAAATTTTCGCATGGTGACTGGGGGGCCACTGTTCAAAAAAGGGGCCCTCAAATTCAACCGACTCAATGACAATGGTCGGAACCGTCGGGTCCGGCGGAGTTGGCGATTGGTTTTTCTTGCGATTTTTTTTGCGGCCCTGGTTCGCCGACGGGTAGTCGTTTCGAACGGTAATCATCACCCCGGGAAACTTGGGATTGTGACCCGGCAGAGGGAATTGTTCCATTCTTGCCCGGAATTCATAGACCTCCGGAGCCTGGTCAGACGCGGTGACATCGACGGTGCCCACGATGGATTCCGCAGTTAGGACATCGCTCTTCATGCCACAGGTGACCCGCATCGGCGGATCGCCCGCCCCCTGGGGGATCATCGCTCCCGCCTTGACCCGGATCACGATCTCTCCTTCGCGGGGGTAATCCATGATTCTGGAAACAAAAGCTCCGTCTGGCCCAATCTGGTTGCCCGTTGCTGTTTTTTTCAGCTTCAAGGAAGTTCGCGCCGTCACCCGATGAACCCTGGGCTTTGGTCCACTCACGATGGCCTTACCCAACGCAAGCCGCGCCACCTTCTGGTAGATTTCAAGTTGGAGTGGCGACATCCCCAACGCCTGCCCACTATTCTGAAAACCGTCTTTGGACATCGGTTCCGGCGGCAGATCTTCAGCAAAATTGAACTCGATGCCCAGTAAATCCTGCAACGTGTTATTGTACTCGTAACGGGTCAGCCTGCGGAGGATGACCTGGCCACCGGTCGCTCGCTTGGCAGCCGCTGCCAAGCTCATCTCGTTTTGGAGCCAGCCCGTAATTGCCTCAAGCTCTTTTGCCGTGGGTTGATCCTGGTTTTCCGGAGGCATTTCACCCAGATTCAGTTGTTTCAAAACATCATGCCAAGTTTCAGCATCTGTTTGCTTGGCAAAATCGGTACCCAGCCGATCCAGCCGAAGTTCAGCTTCCTGTTTCTGATTGCCGTGACACCTGAAACAGTATTTCACAAGGAAAGGGCGAACCTGTTTTCGATTATCCAGTGGCTGAACCGGCCCTTGAGCGATCACGAGTGTCGCTTTCCAAATCACGAAAAACAGCAAACCCGGTAACAGCCGATGAGGGCATGAAATCCGTGCTAGACTGTGACGAATCATCGATCGATTTGGAAAATTTTTCACCATGAATTCACTGACCTGAATTTCGCTCGACTTTCCGGTAAAGAAAGGCATCCGAGGTGACCAACGAAACAATGAGAGCTTTCATGCTCCCACCGTTTTTGACATAAGCCTGGTAAGCCTCCTGGAGAATGGGAGCATCATTGATCGTTTCATTACGCCCCATCCAGTACCGAAAAGCGTGGCGGACAAAGACCTGCCCGGCCCTTTTGCTGTCTGCAAGTTTCTGGATCATCTCTAGGGCGTTTGCAACCTTTCCATCCAGTACCGGGTCACCCGAATCGATGATCTCACCCGATGTATTGACGGGTTTGTCGAGCTCCGTTTTCCGAAACAGCCCAGCGTGGTTGTACATCTCAAACGGCAGTCCAAGCGGATCCATTTTCTTATGACAGGTCCAGCAATACGCTTCTCTTGTGACCCGCATGCGCTGCCGTAGGGTATTGTTTGGTTCATCCGGTAGCATTGCATCAACCGTGATCGGCACATCGGGAATCCCGCCGCCCAGCAACCGCTCACGAATCCAGCGCCCCCGCAAAATGGCATGGTTGTCCATGGCATCGGAGTGTGAAACCAGCCAACTGGGATGGGTCAGGATGCCCAGGCGTTGACCTGCCGGTGCCGTCGCCAGGATGCGATCTGGTTTCATCGAACCATTGCCAAAGCTGCGACGACTCACCCGGGCATAGATCCTCTCCCCAGTCAAGTTTGCCTGGGTGACCGCGACGTTCCCAATATTGCCTTTTTGGGCCCGCGCCAGTTGATTTCTGGCAGTAGTCAAAGCCTTTTTCTTTTGCGTCAATTCCTTGAAAATTCCGGTCGCTTTCGTCAATGAAACCTCAGCTATAACGTGATTTCCTCGCTGCGTATCCAACTGGATCCCAGTCATGGTTTTGCCGGCGGGAACCGTAAACTCGAGATAACCGTCGACGGGGGTGATATTGCCAGTGAAAGATCCACTGTTCCAGATCGCCGTGAAGCCAATCTTTCCCCCACTCAATTCGGCCCGAACCACCAGTTTCGTTTTTGCAGTAATGGGTTTGGCAAGGGTTTGCTGGATGACCACACCCTTGCGACCACCCCCAACCTTACCGTCGACAAGTTTCTGTTTATCGAGAGTCCCGCTTGCCACTTCCCATCCGTCGGGTGCTTCCTGCGTTACCGTGGAAAAATCCCCGTTGACCAAGAATTCGGGGAGCAACAGGGAACCCGGATCGTCGCGTAATCTACCCTCGAGCTCGATAAGCTCCTTCTCGAGACCGTCCACCGAGGCCCTCGTCTCTTTTAAACTTTCCTCCCTGGCTTTCTTCCTGGCAAGGGTAGCGGCCTCCCGTTCCTCCTTGCTGTTTTTTTTGCCAAAGTAGGTTTTGTCGCTGCCAGTGGCCACAACTTTGTCGGTGGTCAGTAGCTGCCTGAGCACATCCTTGTCTTCTTGCAGGACAAGCTCGATCAGACGATCGGTACTGGCTGTCGCGTCGAACATGGCACGATAATGGGAATCGCCCCGGTTGCTTGCACCGGTTTTCGCAAGTGCTTTTGAGTCCTTGCAGATGTACCCGCCCAAGTCATGATCAAAGTAATCGCGAAAGAAACGCAGTATCCTCGGTTTGCGAAGACTGTCGTCGGCAAGCATCCGATTCATCTCCCGTTTCACATCCTCACGGGTGCGCATGCGTCCCTCGATAATGGCTTTACGGAGTTGCTTGTCAGGCCGAATGTAGCTCAGGGCGTGATTCACCGCGAGGCCCAATTCCCAGTCCCGGAGCATCACCCGGCCGTGCTGATCCGGCTTACCGGTCATCACCAATTCCGGCCGGAAGAGTGCGTCACGATCCAAGAATATCGCTGAGAGCCCCAGGAAGACACCATCCTTCTTACCGACCTTGGCAATCGAATCCTTAACCATCTTTTGGTAATCCTTGGATTCCTTCGCGGTGGGTGGACGAAATGTCAAAGCCTCAAAAAGGTAGTCCACACAAGCACGCAGCTGCCCGTCGCTAACCCCCGGCTCCTTCATCAGGTCGTAAACAGGGGTCATCGGCCGGACGGTTTTGGTGTTGTACACGATGGCAGATGGCAAGCCGCGAAGATCCCCTGTTGGCTTGACCTTATCGTAGGTCTTTGGGTCATCCGTGATTTGCTCGGGAAATTCGACGAGACTTAGCGGACCATAGGCCATGTAGCGTAGGATACCTTCCGCTTTGCTGAGAATTTGAGTCGCCTCGGCGCTGTTGACTGTGTAGAAGTCCGGGTAATTCTCCAGACCGTGGGTACGAGAAGAAGAGAGGACCACGGGTACACTCTTAACCGCCGTGGCGTAAGCAACCGTTCCACCCTCCCAGCGGATAATTCGATCAGTGCCAAAATAAAGTTTTAACTCACCACCGTGGTTAGTGGGCACAACGTCACCATGGGTGCGCAGTCCGGGCTTCTTCGAATCATAATCTGGCTCAGTATTGATGAGTTCATTAAGCCGGGTAATGTGCTCCTGCGGCGTGACTCGCCAAATTCGCGCTGGGGACGAGACTGCCGCGAGCTGGATGCCAGCAGGTAGCGGACCAAAAAGCAGGTCGTGATCGACAAAGTTGGCTTTGTTCGGGTCGAGGTGAGCGCGGAAGCCCCCTTTGTCTCGCATGACCCGGGTCAGTTCACCCACGATCCAGTCCGCAAACTGCAGTCGCTCCACGATCCCTGGATGCTCCACGTCGCTGGGGGGCATTTCCTTCAAGGTGACCTGCGCCCAAATCGCTTTCCAGCTCCCGGAATTGACTTCATCGACAGGCCCCAGGTCGTGCAACGAAAGATTCCCTTCGGGTTCTGACTTGCCGTGACATTCCACGCAGTGCTGTTCGAGAAAGCCCTGCGCAAAGCCCTCAAACTCCTTGTGAACCGGCTCTCCCGGAGTGTACGCCTGCCCGCTTGCCAAGGACAGAAAGCTCCCGAGGAGTATTGTCCACGCCAATCCGAACCTGGTCATACCAGCAGTTCCCTGACCGGACCGTTACCGGCATCAAACTTCTTGGCCAGCTGTTCGTTCATGTTGAAACGATCGCAGTTTTGACCGGCGGTTCGCAGGAGGGTCGTGTAGAGGGCATTAATCGGGCGTTTTCCGTCCAGTTGCGTGAAACAACCGGTCTTGAATGCACCATCGAAGTTTCCCAGCAACATCACTGGCCAATTCGCACCGTTGGTGTGCTGTTTGTCCGCATTATTGCTGGTGTAGACAATCAGGGTGTTGTCCATCATGGTGCCACTGCCTTCAGGCACACTGTCAAGCGTTTCCATGATTTTCACCAGCATCCGGCTATTGTATTGGCGGATTTTAATCCAAATCGGATTACCGGGTTGAGCCATGTGTCCCAGATTATGCCCTTGTTGCTCGATCCCCAGCCCCTTCCAAGCCCCAAAGATCTGCCCACGCCCCGAACCAATCGTTAGGGTGTTGGTAATCCCTGACGTGAGAGCCGAGATGCCAAGGTCCAACAAGACATCGTGCCAATCAGTTTCGAATTCAGGATGGGTGTATCGTTCATCCACGGCAGGTGCGAACTTCCGCAGATGCCCGGCAACCACATCCAGCCGATCCCGCAGGCCGTTGACCTCCTCGAATCCCTGGACGTACTGACCATACCGCTGGCGATCTGCCGTCGGCAATGATCGACCCTTGCCGGCAGCCAACCGTTCGATCTGGTTCAACACATTGGAGCGGGCTTCGTGTTGACGTCGAATGTCACCAGTCGAGATCCCACCGTAAAGCATCTGGTAAAGATGGTTTGGGTTGGA
>JAZABE010000557.1:0-8672 GCA_036137535.1 Planctomycetota bacterium
CCATCGACCATATTAAACAAGCCTCTCAGGCTGATTAACTACTTTTCTCACTTGAAAGAGAAACATCGATGCGGCGAGTTGTCGTTACAGGTTTGGGCCTTGTAACGCCCTTAAGTAATGATGTAAACGATTTCTGGGAACGTTCGCTTAAGTCTGAATCTGGCGTTTCTCGAATCGATCTCATCGATACGTCAGAATTTAAAATTAAAATCGGTGGTCAAATCAAGGATTGGGACCTTGGTGATCGCGTGGACAAGCGCGAAGCGAAACGTCTTGATCGGTTTGCACAATTCTCTCTGGCTGCTGCGCAGGATGCCGTTAGCGACGCCGGTATCAATTTTCAAGAACTGGATGCGCATCGATGTGGCTGCATCCTGGGTTCGGGAATCGGTGGATTGAATACCATTGAGGAACAATTGCACAAGCTTTTTTACAAAGGCCCGGGTAAAGTTTCTCCCTTTACGATCCCGGCACTCATGCTGAATGCGGGCGGCGGAAATATTTCCATTGAATATGGGCTTAAAGGTCCGAATTTTTCAGTGGCAACGGCGTGTGCCAGCGCAAATAATGCTATCGGGGAAGCCTTGCGAATTATCCAGCATGATGAGGCCGACCTGATCATTTCCGGTGGCACCGAAGCCGCGTTGTGTCGAATGGGCCTGGCCGCCTTTGGTAACATGCGTGCCCTGTCACCCCGCAACGATGATCCTACTTCGGCGAGTCGCCCTTTTGATCAGGATCGGGACGGCTTTGTCCTTGCGGAAGGTGCGGGTGTCTTTATCCTTGAAGAACTGGAACATGCCAAGCGAAGAAATGCCAACATCTACTGTGAGATTGCCGGGTTTGGCTGCACGGCAGATGCTGGCCATATTACCCAGCCCGATGAAAACGGGATTGGGGCTGGAAGAGCAATCCAACAAGCCCTCGATGATGCCCGGATCACTCCAGCGGAAATTGATTACATCAACGCTCATGGAACCAGCACACCGTTAGGAGACAAGGCGGAAACCCAGGCAATTAAAAATGTTTTTGGCGATCACGCTTATAAGGTTTCCATCAGCAGCACCAAGAGCGTGATTGGGCATTCACTGGGTGCCAGTGGTGGAATTGAATTGATTGCCACCTCGCTGGCGATCCGGGATAGTGTCGTGCCACCGACGGCGAACCTGGATACACCAGATCCCGCTTGTGACTTGGATTACACACCGAAACAACCCAAGGAACGGGTAATCAATTATGCACTGAGCAATAGTTTTGGATTCGGCGGGCACAATGCCTGTGTGATCGTAAAAAAACCCGACTAAAATCGCCTGACCGGGACCGTTTCAGGGCAAATCTAGGCGATCACTTGTTTCTCGGCCGCAAGTTAATCGACATCTGCAGGGCTTGCCTTGATACTATCGGGTCCGGATCCCGTTATAATTTGACCATTGGCCCGAACCCTCTCATTGGATTTTCCCCCTTATGAAACTAGTGCCACCCGCTTCACGACGTGACTTTTTGAAAAACACCGGTGCCCTTGGCTTTGCCGCAACATTGCCATCGATTGCTTCGGCGAAGATTCGATCCGCCAAAACATCTCAGAAGCCAATGATTACCGGTACCGGTGAATACCAGTACAGAATCGATCACCAGGTCGTAGAATTGCCCAGCCAATATTCGTGGCAAACAACACACAACGTGGCCGTCGATTCTGAAAACAATCTTTATGTGATTCACGAAGGCCGGGAGTCTTTAAAAGACCATCCATCCATCTTCGTGTTTGACCCGAAAGGGAAGTTTATCCGGGCTTTTGGGAAACAATTTCAAGGTGGGGGGCACGGTATCGAAATACGTAAAGAAGGATCGGATGAGTTTCTTTACGTTTGTGCCTACCAGCAAGTCAAGTCATTCGAAAAATTGACTCTCCAGGGAAAAACGATTTGGAAACGACACGCCCCCATGGAGTCGGGCGTTTATGCCAAAGGCGAAGCGTCGGATCCAAAAAAAATCTGGGGGCGAGATCGGTTCTTGCCAACCAACTTCGCCTTTCTCGACAATGGTGATTTTTTTCTGGTCGACGGTTATGGCAGTTTTTATATTCACCAGTATGACAGTGATGGAAAATGGAAACGACACTTTGGCGGACCTGGGCAGGGTGAAGGAAAATACCAAACGCCGCACGGAATCTGGATTGACAAAAGGAAAGAAAATCAGGAAATCGTGATTTGCGATCGAGCCCACCATACGCTCCAGTTCCTGGACCTA
Organism: Planctomycetota bacterium; assembly: GCA_036137535.1. Taxonomy (GTDB): domain Bacteria; phylum Planctomycetota; class Planctomycetia; order Pirellulales; family Pirellulaceae; genus JABAAE01. The sequence continues at coordinate 2,248 of JAZABE010000557.1, forward strand.
GAGGGTCGCTACCTTCGAACCCTGAAAGGGTACGGATTACCGGCAAATGCAGACTCCTACAAGGACCTGATTCTCGTCCCAGAGCTCCACGCGCGGATCACATTGCTGGGTGCCGAGAACCAGGTGGTGGCTCGGCTTGGAGATGATGTGAAACGGGTGACCACCGAAAGTGGCATTCGGAACAACTCGAAAAAGTGGATCAACGGCAAGTTTGTTCATCCGCATGACGCGTGTTTTGATCAAGAAGGAAATATTTTTGTTGCGGAATGGGTTCAAACGGGGCGGGTCAGCAAGCTGACTCGGGTCTAAGCCCCTTCCAAGTTTGGCAAACACGGTAGCAACAAGAGGTCAAGACACTGGTGGAAAAAGCGATTGTTCAATACTTGAGCACATTAGCAGGTTGTGGCATTTCGGAGTTGCCTCTGGGCGACCAGAACGCAGAAGAAAATCTAAAAAAATCGATGGCGGCAACGCAGGGATTGGCGGATTCCCTCGTTTCTCTTAAACAGTCAGAAAGCGCTCAAGGACTGGTGCGTGCCCCTGTCATGCCAGGAGGCCATGAGATTTCCCAGCAGGCGACACTGGTCACGTCCCAAGAGGAATTGGGGCAAGCGTCGGGTGTTTCCAAAAGCAAGCCTGAGCGACTCAAGCTGCTCGACCAACAAGTCAAAAGCTGTACCCGCTGTAGCGAATTAGTTTCAAACAGGACGCAAACCGTTTTTGGCAGCGGCAACCCGGATGCACGCCTCTGTTTCATGGGGGAGGCTCCCGGGGCCGAAGAGGATATTCAAGGAGAGCCGTTTGTGGGTGCTGCAGGGCAATTGCTGACGCGGATCATTCAAGCCTGCAAAATGGAGCGCCAAGAGGTGTATATTTTGAATACATTGAAATGCCGTCCTCCCAAAAACCGTAATCCAGCTGAGGCAGAGTGTGCTGACTGCCGGCCATTTTTGGATCAACAACTTGAAATCATCGCACCCGAGTTCATCTGTTGTCTAGGAGGGATTGCTGCAAAGCACCTTCTCGATTCTGAACTCAGTGTGGGACGATTGCGAGGGAAATTGCACAACTACCAAGGAATCAAAGTGGTGGTGACCTATCATCCAGCTTATTTACTTCGTAACCCAGACGCGAAACGTGAAGTCTGGAATGACATGAAATTTCTCATGAATGAAATGGGGCATGATTTTTCATGATCTTTGGTCTGCGTAAAATCCGCATCCGGACCACGTTCGTGGAATTGCACGGCTGGAACAGCCACAACTTGCCGAACTTTTCAAAGCACATCCCTAAGCGTATGAAATAACCCAACCGATCGGTTTTTAGGCAGTGAATCCATGAATCCCCAGTTGTTCGTTTTTGCTTTTCTTTGTGGTTTCACCCCGGTTTCATTAATTGCCCAGCCCCGGTTTTCTCCAGAATTTTTCGCATTTCAGAACGGAGTGCATTTTTCGTCTGTTGACGAACGCATCAAGGTCCTCAAAGAGCTCGGTTACGATGGCATTGGCTCGGCCAATGTCAATGATTTGGAAACCCGTTGGCAAAAATATTCGGCGGCGGAACTGAAAATTTACAGCATTTATGCCGGAGTTAACATTACGGAAACCAGTTTCAATGTTCCCCAAAACCTGTTGACTGCGATTTCACAACTGAAAAACCGGGCCACTGTAGTGGAGTTGTTTGTAGGAGGAAAAGGGACAGACGAACAAGCGGTCGCTGCCGTTCGGAACGTTGCCCAGGCCGCCAAGCAATCAGGTTTAAAAATTGTGTTGTATCCTCATTCAGGTTGCCATGTTGATCATGTCGGTGATGCTGTTCGTATCGCCAAAAAAGTTGACCGGAACAATGTTGGCGTTATGTTTAACCTGTGTCATTTTTTAATGGTCGAACCCGATTCCAATTTAAAAACTGAACTTGAAAAAGCCAGGCCTTACCTCTGGCGTGTCAGCATTTGCGGGGCCGAGGTTGGGACCCGAAATTGGACAACCTTGATCCAGCCACTTGACCAGGGGGATTTTCAGCAGTCTCACTTGTTGGGGTTACTGAAAAGCATGGGTTACAAGGGGCCGGTTGGACTTCAGTGTTATGGAGTGAAAGGTGACTCCCGAAACCACTTGAAGCGATCGATCGCCCAATGGAAGAATTTAATACAAGCCACTGTCCAATAACCGGTAGCAGCGATGGGAGGTTAACGAAAGTCTTCTTTCCAGAGTTCCACCAGAAAATGCTTGAACCTGAAACCCTCGGCACCGCTGACGGCTCTTTGTCAATGTTCCTGTGAATGCCATCGAGGTTAACGATCGAGGTTAGTGGTTGTGGTGATCCTTGAACAACATGTGTTTTTGATCGCCCTTGGCAAAAACATAAGCAATCAAATCAAGGATCTCTTCCTTGGTTAACTTGTTGAGCAATCCATTGGGCATCAGTGACAATTTTGACTTTTTAGAGGCTTCGACTTGCTCTTTGAGAATCACGGTTGCCTTGTCTTTGGCTAGGGGATCAATCACGATTTTATACTCGTTGTCGTTTTCTTCGACGACCATTCCTGTCAATTGACGTCCCGAATCCATCGCAAAAATATACGACAGGTATTTCTCGTCGATGTCTTGCGAGGGTTCAAGGATCGAACGCAGGATATGCTCCGTTGTGCTTTTCTTGGCGTCCAACTTGGCCAGATCAGGTCCAAAGACATTTCCTTCACCATTGAGTTTGTGACAACCGGTACAGCTGGCGACTTTGAACAATTCTTTACCGACTTCCCACGATCGACCCATGGGGAGTGTTTTTACATCGGCAATGAGTTCATCGTATTTCCACTCTTTGTTTCGGTTGACCAGATTGAGCATCGGGTCCTTGATTTCCAAGGGATTGTCCGTCAGGTACTTTTGCGAATTGACTTGATATTCTTCAAAGTTTTTGACTACGTACAGGGCACCGTACATCCGCCGCCAGTGACCCGGGTAGGTGCAGACATAAGGATAGACGCCGGGTTGATCCGGGACTTCGAAACTCAGGGCCTGGGTATTACCCGGTTGCACCAGTTCGCTGCCCAGCAGAACCTTGCCGGATTTTGGGATGTAATGCCGCTCCGCAGCATCTGCATCTCGGCCAGTGGCTTCACCGAGTTCTCCAATTTCCTGGAGTGCTCCGGGTTGAGTGATGGCAAAATTATGGGGCATCGAGTCGGTATTGGAGAAGCGGAATTCAACGGTCTTGCCTGCTTCCACCACGATAAGTTCCTTGTCATAAATCATGCGGTGGGGAACGGTGCCAATGGCGATGACGCGGATATCCAAGTTTTTCAGCCGGGTGAGGGCCGCCTGTTTTTGAGCCGGTGGCAGTTTGGCGGCGAGTTGTTCAGCAAATTGGATGGTTTGCAGAGCAGGTCCTCCCGTACGGAAACGGGCAGGCCTTGAGCTCAGGTAACCCACGAGGTTATCCACCAGGGGGCCGACTTGCTTTGTTGGCCAGCCTTGTTGAGGTATTTTGGTCAGAGCCTTGATGGCCGCTGGCCGGTTTTTTCCTTGAGCAATCAAGCTGGTCAATGCACTAAACTTTTCAGTGTCATGTCCTGGAATGGATGAGAGCGCTTCGATGGCTACATCGTGTAATGTCAGTTTGCCCCCCAGCATTAAACTGTTTTTGCCGATTTTCTGCTTGTTGAAACCCGGCCCCGACCAATTCACATCGAGGCCATCCGAGCCACCATTATCGAAATAGGTCACGATCAGAGAATGCGCTCCGCCCGAAAGGTTAAGGGATGCGCTTTTTTCGACCATGCCATGGGCACCATCGTTATTAACCAGCAGTTTCCCATCGACATAAATCCTTGAGCCATCATCTGAGGCAACAAAGAAGGTGTACCGACCCGATTTGGGGGCAATGACATTTCCCGTGAACCGCAAGGCAAACTTGTCGTTCTGTTTTTTCTGGGGCACGTTGATCACGATTTGGGGAACGACACCCGATGCCTTGGGTTTCATTTTGGCCAAGGTTTCGACGGCGACGTTGGAACCACTGGGATAAAAGTAATCAACTTTGATTCCGGTTTCCTGGAGTTCGGAACCCGAGGGTTCTGCGGCCAGATGAGCGGGCATCGAGGAAATCAGTGGAAGCACCTTGTTGTAGAGTTGTCCCCGAACGGAAGGGTTGACTGCGGGTACGGCATCCAGGAAATCTCGCAGATTGTTTTTGCTTTTGGACGCATTTAAGAAGGCGTCGTCAGGACCACTGGCGGCCACCCAAGCTGCGTAACCCAGGCGTTTGATATCAGCGGTTTTTCCTTGGGTTGCCAGAGCCTCGATCTGTTTTTTAACCGAGCTCAGCTGTTCAATGGGTTGCGCTGCAAAAACTTGGGTCAGTGCTGAGAGGTTAATCTCGGGGCGGGTTTGAGACTGGTCGATGGTTTCCAAGATGACTTCGAGTTCCGATTTGCCGGAGAGTTTTGCCAACCCGGACATGGCAACGGACAACTGCGATTTATTTGCGTTTTTACGGGCGATAATCGCCTTGTAAACGGCTTCGCTTTTTTCCATTTTCATCAAGGACGCAACGTTGGCATTCAAGAGGACATAGGATTGGGCTGCAGGAGAAAGTTTCGTTCCAGCTTTTTGCGCGTCGGCAATCACTGCGTCAACATTGATCTGACTTTTGGCGTACTTGAGAACCGTTTCGAGTTCGGGATCCATGGAGCGGGTGGCGGCTTCAAAAATGGCTTCGGCGGTGGCGACTCCTTCAAATTCAACCGCGGCTTTGAGGGCCTCGGCGCGAACCAGTGCGGCGGGATCCTGCGCAGCTGCCAAGAGCAACTCCTCCCAATTTTCTGTCCGCCCGGCCCAGTGCCCGAGGGTGCGGATTGCGGCAGCTCGAACTCGCGGTTCCTTTGCCTTGAAGACTTTGGCCAAAAGCGGCAAGTTCACGATCCGTTGTTCCTCAAAAACCCACAGGCATTCCAACAACGCTTGAGCCTGATTGTTTTTCCGGTCACCTTTGGCTGGGTCAAGTTTGGCGGCGAAGGCCCCGACTTCTTTTGAAATCGCATCCCGGGATCGACCTGAAAGTTCCAGGCGAGCCCGATAGCGATCAGCGTTCCCCAGGGCAAAGAAGTGTTTGCAAACCTCGGTAATGGGCTTGTTTTTCATCTTTGCGGGCGTTAGTGGCTTTCGGTTTTTCTGGGTGACCCGGTAGACTCTCCCGTGTTGGTGGTCACGGTTGGGATCGCGCATATTGTGTTGCATGTGACCGATGATCGTGTTGTGCCAATCCGAGATATACAGAGCACCGTCTCCGCCCATTTCGACGTCGCTGGGACGAAAATTGGGATCCTTGGAAAACACCACGGGTTCGATTTCCGTTGCCATGATATCGGCACCATTGTAGGAGACTTCATGTTGATAAACCCCGAGGGCGCCAATGGCATTGCAGATCAAGAAATTGCCATTGTATTTTTCGGCAAAATGTCCGCTAGAAAGAATTCCCGTTGCTGGGACTGGCCGGACACGTTTTTGAAACCACTTCTTGTTACCGATTCCCTTCCCAATATTGACGTAGCTACCGGTTCCTCCGGTTCCGTCATTGGCAAACTGATATCCCCATTGGTCGAAAACGTCGCCGTGTGGGTTGGGTCCGATTGGAAAATGAAATTCAAATTCAAAAGTCCGTGGGTTGAATCGATGCACACCAGAGGCTCCAGACCGAAAAGTTTTGGTTGGCGTCTCAAAGTTCGCAATATTGAAGATGCCCCGGGAAAAATAAAGCCAGCCTCCAGGCCCCAGAAGCATCGCATTTGCCGAGTGATGGGTGTCGGCACTGGAAACGCCTTGCAACATTCGAATTTTGACGTCTGCTTTGTCATCACCGTTGGTATCTTTGAGAAACCAGATTTCTGGGGGAGCCGCAACCAGAACCCCGCCATTCCAAAATTCGAATGCGGTAATACTGTTCAGTTCGTCAGCGAAAACCGTACACTTGTCTGCTTTGCCGTCCTGGTTGTCATCGGGCAGAATCAAGAGAGCATCCCTTCGAGGTTCCGTTGGATTCCAATGTGGGTAAGAGGGCCAAACCGAAACCCACAGGCGACTGTCCGTGTCTACGGCCATTTGCACAGGGTTGACCAAACGGGGAAATTCTTTTTCAGAAGCGAACAGGTTGATTTCCATGTCTTGGTGAACGGTCATTTGTTCAATGGCTTTGTTGCCGTCAAGGTATTCCCATCGCCCCTCTTCGAGTTTGCCTGGTTTATTGGTTTTGACTTTGAGCTCACTTGGGAGGTTGTTGTCTTGGACTTGGAGGTTGCCACCTTGAGACACGGACCAGACACGTCGGTCTCGATTGGCCGTCATCACATCAAAAATTTCCATTTCTCGCTTCATGACATCCGCATTGGATTGGCCGAACCAGGCGAGTTTTGACCTGCCGCCAAACAC
>JAZABE010000558.1:0-1361 GCA_036137535.1 Planctomycetota bacterium
TGGATGCCGCCACCGGCCATCCAGATGCTAAATCCGTAAGGATGGTGGTCTCTGCCCTGGTTTCCCTGCATGATTGGCGTGCGGCCAAATTCACCTGACCAGACAACCAGAGTCTCATTGAGCAATCCGCGAGCTTCCAGATCTTTAAGTAAACCGGCAATTGGTTTGTCGACAGCCTGGGCTCGTCCGGAGTGATTATCCTGAATGCCGCCGTGAGCATCCCAGTCACCATCGACAAGATGAATATAACGGACGCCCCGTTCAACCATGCGGCGAGCCATTAGGCACATTTTTCCAAAAGCCTGCGTTTTCCCATTATGGATTCCGTAGAGGTCTTCGGTCTCCCGGGTTTCTTTGGAGAGGTCGATTACCTCCGGGGCCGCCAGTTGCATTTTATAGGCCAATTCGTAATTGGCGATGCGGGCATCCAGTCGTGAGTCTCCGGGGCGATTGTCACGGTGTCGTTTATTCCAGAGTTGAATCTGTTTCAGGAGCGTCTGTTGGCTTTCTGCAGACAGGGTTCCCGGGCGGTTCAGGTTTTGAATAGGCATCCCCGAAGTCCTGAGAAAGGTTCCCTGATACATGGCGGGAAGAAAGCCGGAACTGAATGTTGCGGTTCCGTTACGAAAGAAGCTGTTAGTCATCGCGATATAACTGGGTAGTTCTTCCGTTTCACTTCCGATGCCATAGGTGACCCAGGAACCAACGCTCGGATGCCCCAGCAGACGCGTCCCCGAATGCATCATCGTGAGGGCTGAACCATGGATGAAAAGCTCGTGGTAGCAGGAACGGATGACCGCAAGCTTGTCTGCCTGAGTTGCAAGATGGGGAAATAGCGATGAGATGGGAATACCGGATTCACCCTGTTGCTTAAATTCAAATTGACCGCCCAGAACCGTTGCATCGGCGGTGTTGATTTGGGCAAGGTCAAACTTGCGAAATTCTTCCGGCAGGAGTTTTCCACTTTGCTTGGACAGTTCAGGTTTGGGGTCAAAGGTTTCAAGGTGACTTGGCCCACCCTGCATAAACAACCAGATGACATGTTTGGCGGTTGCTGGTAATGGAGTCTCCGGGTTTTCCAGAGCATCGGAGTCGCGTCTGAGAAGATCTAACAGTCCGATGGCACCCAGTCCTGAACCAAATTGGGCAAGTGCATCACGGCGGGTTAATAAATGATGATGAGGCAGGTAGTCGTTCATGACTTAATCGATAAAGGAGAATTCATTGTGGTTAAACAATGCGAGACAGGTGTGTACATAGGCAGCCGCGCGCGAAGGCGGGATTGCCTTAAACTCCCGGGCCGTTTTTTCGTCCGGTTGGAATTCCATAACTTCAGATTCAAGAGTTTTAATCAGAGACAG
>JAZABE010000559.1:0-3181 GCA_036137535.1 Planctomycetota bacterium
TCAAATTAATTTTTTCACAACCCGTCGACCCCAAATCCGTCACGTCTAGCTCGTTTTCAGTCCAAGCATGGAATTACCGGTATTCCAAGAATTATGGTTCTCCTGAATTCAAAATCTCCAATCCAAACCAACAAGGTCGCGATCCGTGGCTCGTCAATTCGGTGCGATTACTCGACCAAAACCGGGCGTTATTCCTCGAAATTCCAGAACTCACCATTGCTGATCAACTTGCAATTTCGATCAATGTCAACAGCCAAACTCAGCGATTTGACACCACCCTGTATGCAACGATCAAACACAAACGAAAAAATTCTATCGAACCTGGAAAACCTTTTAATAGTTCACTTGCGGAGTTTGAGCAAACCCTGCACAACGGTGTCTACGTCAAGTCCCATGAAGCCATTAAATCGTCCCTTGATTTTTTTGAGCCGGGTAATCCGGTTTTAGAAAAAACACAAATCAAGAATGGGGTGGATCCGACCCGCGGAGTTTCGCTGGTAACGTTTCTGAAGATCGGTGCAGCAGACACCATCCTGAAACTGAAAACGGGAAAAGAGACCTACGGTACCTTCCGGATTTCGCCCCTGACAGAAAAAGTTGCCATTCAGGGAGCATTTGCTGGCCATGTAAAACGAAATTCGGTCGTGGAAATTCCCGTCAAACTCGACAAGGGTTATTGTCGAATCGAGTTGGATCTCAAAGTAACCAGTGGTGACTTACAATCCCAGTGGCATTGGTCAAGTAACAAGTTTGGATTGGAACCCGTGCCTCCACAAGCTTTGTTTTTCGCCCAGTCCTGGATCACAAACAAAAACCGGAAAGGGCAGTTCAGCAATCGCTTTCTCGAGGCAAGTCAATTGCTTTCGGACCACAAGTGCCTTCATTGTCACGATTTGGGGCAAGCGTCGACCACGGCCCCGCCAGGGTCACTGAATGGATCCCTGACATCCGTGGCACCTAATCTCAAAAGCATTTCCTCCCGACGATCACGAGAGTATCTTTTCCAAAAAATATCCCAACCTCATTTTGAAGAAAACGGCGCCGAAATGCCTTCGCTGTTTAACATGGACAACCCTGATCATTTACGCAAGGTGAATGACTTGGTCGCTTTTCTGGTCGATACCGAATTGCAAAATCCAAAAAAGGACTCGAATCAATTGAAACCACTTAATGGGAAGAAGGTTGCGTCCGGAGAACAGCTTTTTGAACAACTAGGTTGCATTGGATGCCATCATTTGCCCATTGAAGATTCGGTCGATACGTTCGAGCGAATCAGCTTGAAATTCACCAAAGCCAAATTCACTGTCGCTGGATTGATTCAGTTCCTGGAGGACCCGCATAAATACGCACCCTATCGAAAAATGGGAAATTTTCGATTGACAGAAATCGAAGCAGAAAATCTTGCAGAATTCATTCGAGCCCATTCCCATTCCCCGATTGAAAACACCCCTCCCCTTACCGAGGGAGACCCGAATCGGGGAAAAGAACTATTTGTCGAAAACGGTTGTGCAAATTGTCATCAAACTTCACACGAAATCCTTCCACCTTGGTATACGTTGTCAAATACCGAGAGCGGTTGTTTAAGTGAGGCGGACCCCAAAAACGAAACCAAGATCTTTCCACGGCTTGATCTGTCCGACGACGAGAAACAACTGATCGGCTACCATATCAACGAGTTCAAAGGAGGACCCGCGTTTACGAAGGCATCGATTGATGAAGCTGTAAACTCAATAACGCCTTGGAAACAGTCATCAAAACTGGTTTCATCGCTGAGATGCAACACCTGTCATACGATGGATTCCCGGGGTGCAACGTTACCTGAGATTATTTATGAAGAGGGTGTGCTCGGGCTCAATCCAGAACGTTTGCCTAACCTGTCCCAAATCGGAACAAAACTCCATGCCTCATGGATGGAACATTTGTTCACGGGTCGGGAAGGAACGCGTTCACGACCTTGGCTAAAAACGCGCATGCCCAGCTTCGGTGCTTATTCATCAAAACTCGCCCATGGGTTTTCACATCGTTCCGGGTTCAATCACAAGACTAAGAGCACATTAAAGATTGATCTGAAACTCGCTGAGGCCGGACAAAAGTTGACCACTCCAAACTTCGGATTGGATTGTCGGCAATGTCACGGAGTCGGTGATCGTCCTCCCCGGGGAGACGAACAAACTCAAATCGCCCTTGGCGTCAACTTTTCAATGGCAACCAGTCGACTCAGAAAACAATACTTTGATCGGTGGATGCGTGATCCACTTCGAATCGATCCTCAAACCAAAATGCCAAAATACTCGGTTGACGGGAAATCAACCAAAATCACGGAAATCCTTGGTGGTCATGCCGACCAACAATTCAATGCTTTATGGCACTACCTGATTTCAGTCGGGAACCAAGAATCGCAGTCCAGGTAACTGCCTCGAGTGAAGAGTCCTTCTTGCCGTAGATTAATACCGTTCATCGTCAAGGGTCTGCTGAATCAGTACCAGTAACGCGTTCGGGTCATACGGTTTTCGCATATAAAAGGAACAGCCTGCAGATCGTGCTCGACGCAATATGTTCGGGCTATCGGCTCCACTCACAAAGATTACAGGAATCTGCAATGTTTCAGGATCGTCACAAATTTGTTCGCAAAGATCCAACCCGGTCGCATCGGGTAACTCGATATCCAGCAGCACGAGATCAGGCATCTCATTTTTCAGCAAGTTGAGACCATCACTACCCGTATAGGCGGTTAAAACTTCGAATCCCTGCTGTGACAAGTGGTACTGCAAAATTGAGACCTGGTCTTGATCATCATCAATGATCAAAATTCTCGGCTTGTCATCGAGCGTCCCCTTTTGAAGTTGCGGTTTCAATAGCGTTTGCATGACATTTCCTTTCGACTATCGCCAAGACCGGTCAACCGTACACCGAACTAACTGGTTGTCAAAAACCATCCAGTGAAAACCGGCAACCTTCAGGTAAACCGGACCACTTAATCCGGTTAGGCAATTTCAGGATTCACAGCGTTGCGATCCCCTGACTGTCCAGTGTTCTGGATTTCCATAAAAATCAGCAATAAATTGGGACAGCAATGTTTGAAACCGCGCAAAAAAAAGCTCTCGGCCGTTGCTGGATTCCCAGGGGGGCGACGGATTTGGGCGTTGGCTCGTGAGCGAGGGGGGTCTTGGGGTCGGTGTGT
>JAZABE010000560.1:0-5567 GCA_036137535.1 Planctomycetota bacterium
ACATCGCCGGTCCCAAGGTCAATGTCGCTCGCAAGATGCGGCCCGAGGACAAGCGAAAAGCCGAAAAAATCAACCGGACGACATTGACGCACAGCGGAACCATGGGGAGCGTACCCAGCACATTTGCAACAGGCTACAAATATGCGGGGCTGGGTTACACAACTGCTTTTGATGCAGCAATCCCCCCACTATCCGCCCGTCACGCTCACGAAGAACTCGAAGATACTCCCTGCCTGGACAAAGGCTTCTTCGTGTTGATGGGAAACAACCACTATGCCATGAAGGCTATCCAGGATGGTGAACCTGAAAAACTGAAAAATTTCATGGCTTGGCTCTTAAATGCAACGAAAGGCTTTGCGCCAAAGCTTGTCAATCCTGGAGGCGTCGAGGTCTGGAAAAACACGCCCTCCGGAAACCTGACAGGCATCGATGAAAAAGTCGACATGTATGACATTTCCGCTCGCCAGATTGTCCAAGGCCTGACTCAGGCGGCGAATGATCTAGGATTGCCTCACCCGGTTCACATTCACTGCAACCAACTCGGAATGCCAGGCAATTGGCAAACGACGCTCGAAACTCTGAAATCGCTGGATGGTCTCCGAGGACACCTAACCCATATCCAATTTCACAGCTATGGCGGAGGTGATGGTGACGAAAACACCTTTAACTCAAAAGTGCAGTTGCTGGCTGATTACGTTAACCAGCAGGACAACATAACCGTTGACGTTGGGCAAGTTATTTTTGGTGAAACAACCAGCATGACCGGAGATGGACCGCTGGGATACTTTCTTGCCAACCTGTACAAAACCAAGTGGTTCAGTGCCGATACGGAAATGGAATCTGGTTGTGGTGTGGCTCCCATCAAATACCGCAACAAGAACCTCGTTCATGCCATCCAATGGGCCATCGGCCTAGAATGGTATTTATTGGTAAACGACCCCTGGAAAGTTGCCATGAGCACCGACTCTCCTAATGGGGGGTCTTTTCTCGCTTACCCTCAAATCATCAGGCTGCTGATGGACCGGACCTACCGGCAAGACGTTTTCAAAACCCTCCCCGTAGAAATCCAAGAACGATGTCTCCTGGGCGATTTGGACCGTGAATATTCTCTTTATGAAATTTGCATCATCACCCGTGCTGGGCCGGCGCGGATTCTCGGCCTCACCAATAAAGGGCATCTCGGTGTTGGGGCGGATGCAGATATTACCGTGTACGCTCCCAATCCCAACAAGCAGTTGATGTTTGAAATGCCACGACTGGTCATCAAGTCAGGCAAAGTCATTATCGAAGATGGCGATCTCCGTGAAGCCCCGATGGGCAAAACTTTACACGTCGAACCAGCCTTTGATCAAACCTACGAAGCTGATATTGCGAATTGGTTTGAACAATTTTATTCGATTCAATTCCGCAACTACCCTGTTTCTTCCGATTATTTGCACGACCACGAAGTGACTGCTTGCCGACAGTAAACGCCCAGTAGCTTGCTGACCCATTTCCGGTTCACGTTAACCTCAAAAAACCTAGCTCGCTGAGCCAACCATCAGCACTCGCAAAAAACACTGACTGGCTCAACTACCCCATTCAAAAAACACTGAATCGAGTTCATCGTCCACCGGGTTGGTGTAAAATTCCGGCAAAACAAAATCTTCACTCGACTCATTGGATACGGCGTCCTGATGACCAACCAGGAAAGCTTGTGGGCTCGTGTCAAGGTTTTCCGATACCGGCTGCGCGAACCTTGGCATTGCCGAACTCAGTGATTCGAACTGATTCGCGATGAGCATGCCCGGACCAACGACCTCGGTCTCCACAAACCGGATCTGGGAAACATTCACCCGGGCGATATGGGTGTCATGGGCTTGTCGATATCGATCATGGAGTCGAACCCAGACATCGGTTGTCCCCGGGTCCAAATTGACCTGACGATTGATATCGCCTGTATTTCCATACTCAAGTCGCCCCAATGGCTTCCACTGCTCTTGATCAGTTGAATAGGAAACCTGAAAAGTATCGACAAATGGGTCATCGACAATTCTAAACTGGCCTTCGAATACCAAATCGGTTTTACCTGCAACATCAAAACGCCATTGATGGTTCATCATCGATCGGTTACCGTATTTTCGCTCACTGATAACCTCCTTCTGCCCATCATCAAACTGAGATTGCTGATAGTTGACGCTGTGTCGTCCTAGATAACTCACTTCAGCATTAGCTTCAAAGCTGCTGAGGCCCCGGGTTGGATGATCAACGATCGTCACCGAGGTAGTGGGAGTCCCGGTGATTCGATAGTCTTCATGCGGGAGAATCGTTACTGTCAATGATTCGTTTCCTTCGAGCAAGCGATCATTCTTCGGAGTTAAGATCAGCCTGGCCATCAAGTTCCCGGCCTTGATGATTTTTTTGCCCGTCAGGATTTCCCGGTAATCTCCATTACTGGCAGTTCCCCCCACTTGATAATGAACCTCCATATCCTGATCAAGCCGCATTCGATCAGCCAGTTGGAACCGAATCTGTGCCTTATTGTTGCCTTGTGTAACCGGTTCGTTAGCGACCCCGTCATAAACAAATCCATTGACCGCGTGTTTGATTTCGTTGATTCCCCGATTCAGAAAAAACAACTTCTGGATATCCAGGCTGGCTAGCTCTTGGTCATTGCCTCGATTCGTGTCTTGAACACGGACCCAAACCGAACCACCCTCTTGAAGGGTTGGATCAACAATCCGCGAATAATACTTCCGAGTTCCCTTTTGAGTCGTGGTCACCAGGTCCTTCCAAGTCGATGAACCATCGACCGCATACTGGAAACGGAATTGTTCGTTCGTGGCATTGTGTCCCGCAAAGACAATAAACTCCAGGCTCTCGTTGGGACCTGGCAGATCGACTTTCCAGCGATGATCCAGCCGGCTTCGTTCTCCTTGTCGGTAACCGACTTCCGTGATCTGCTGACTGGTCCGTGACCTCCAATAGGTATTGCCGTAAGTCCCTTCAATCAACCCGTGAATGGTCTGGTCCGTATGAGCAAAGCTGACACTTTTGGCGGTCACCATCACCTCGACAATTTGGGTCGTCGTTGCATTGTCCTGCTGGGTTGACAGTTTACCATCGGGCCCTGCATCCTCAGCCGTCACAAAGATCTTGCCCCGTCCCAATTGACCCTGGGTATCAAACCTAATCGCCCCGGCCTGACTTGGATCCTGATAGTCCACGTCAAGGTTCGTAATAAATCCCGGGTTGTCGGTCGAAACCGAAAACTGCATTCGCTGGTCTTCTAATGGTCCCGGATCGATATCCGTGATCTCGATTTCCGTCAGGTCTTGAGATCGGTCCACGTAGGCTTCGCTGGGAACGTTAAAGCGAGGTGCATCATTGACTGGTTCAACCGTTACAGTAAAAGATTGACTCAATGTTGCGTTGTCTTCAGTGGTCGACAAATCTTGATCCAATCCACCATCCTCGACCGTGACAGTGATGACTGTGGTCCCGAAGCGATCGTCATTTGGCATGATCGCTAATGACCCGATCGAATCGGGCGAGGTGTAATCAACAATAGGATCCCCGATCAAATCCGGATTTGAACTGGTTGCGGTGACCTCCAGGGGTTGAACTTCGTTGCTGCCTGCAGAAATCCCCGTAAGACCGATCTTCTGTTCACCCGCATCTTCAAGCAAATCGATGTCCTCAATCGGGTTCAGAGTCGGAGCGTCATTGTCGGCATCAACATTCACCAAGAAAGTCCGCACAAAGAACGCGTTGTCATTTGGAGTCAATAAATCCAGGTCCGGCCCACCATCTTCAACCAGCACCGTAATGGTTGTTAACCCTGTTTGTTCGGGCTTCGGCACCAAATGAAGGGTCCCCGTCTGGTTGTCGGACGCATAGTCAACCTGCGGGTTAGACATTAGTGTCTGATTGCTACTGGTGGCCGTCACCGCCAGTGGCTGAATTTCATCGCCGCCCGCGGTGATCCCGCTGAGTGGAATTGAGCGCGGCTCGTCTTCTAACAGCATCTGGTCTTCGAGCGCATCCAAGGTCGGTTTATCGTTAACCGAATTCACCGTCACGAAAAAAGTCCTGGTCAACGAAAGATTATCGTCCTCAGTGGCAAGATCGTTGTCATTACCTCCATCTTCAACCGTGACAAAAATCCTGGACGTTCCGGACTGGTTTGCACTCGGTGTCAACTTTAATTGCCCAGTGGCATTGGGAGAAGTGTAATCCACAATTGGGTTTGGGATCAGCGTTGTATTACTACTGATGGCCACAATACTTAAAGGCTGTTCACCCTCGTCGCCATCGCTGATCCCCGTCAGATTGAGAACCTGCTCTCCAGCATCTTCATCGATGTCCAAATCAGATAGAGGATTCAATGTCGGAGGATCATTGAGCGGATTAACAACCACAACAAAAGTCCGTGTCAATTGCGCATTGTCCTCCAGCGTGTCCAGGTTCAGATCGAGTCCACCGTCCTCAACCGTCACCGTCACCGTTGCATTTCCGTTCCGATCGGGCACCGGGGTAAACTTTAAAAACCCGGTCGGGTTGGGTGAAACGTAGTCGATCGTCGGGTGCGGGATCAGTGTGGTATCGTTTGAGATTGCCGTCACCCGGATTGGTTGGTTTTCCTCGTTCTCACCAGCCGAAATTCCCTCGAGAAAAACCGTTTGTTCGGCTGCGTCTTCTTCAAGGATCCAATCCTCCAACGCATCCAGCGTGGGAGGATTATTGACTGCATTTTGCACAACACCTGAGATCTGGTAGTAACCCAAGCTGCCGTAGTCACTGTACACACCAGGTTTACCAGTTCCGTCAATCGAAATGAAGTAAGTACCTCCATCTACACTCAGGTCAAAAGAAGCTCCCAGCTCACCGGAAGGATTGCTGGTTGCCATGACCTGACCGTTTGAATCGTACAGCTTGGCCTCAACATCTAAACTGGAATTCACCGTCAACGCGGCGATGTCAATCGAAATGTCCCCGGCACCTGACGAAAATGAAAAATAATCGAGGTCCGTATTGCGTTCGATAATTCCCCAACTGCTCACATTGATGTCATCGGTCACCTCCAGCGGCGTGGCCGAACCCAGTCCATCGCCATGATCATCGTCCCGAAAACCAAAACCGTTTCGGTTACTGGTAATAATATTCAAGTCGTCTTCGGAATTGGTCGAACCATCATAATCACCCTGGCTCCATTGCACGAGATTTTTGCCAAATGGCGCGCCCATGATCGGCCCCCAACTGGTTTGTCCGCTTCCCGTTCCCGGATGATAAGCCGAGTCATTCAGTCCATCGTGACGCAAACCCAATGCGTGCCCCACCTCATGGGAATTGGTCATCCCCCCAGCGTTGGCTCCCTTGTTGAAGGTAAACACCGGGTCATCCACCGATGCATCGAATGAATTTAAGTGGGCAATTCCACCAGTCCCATTGCCAAAACCATCGGTGTACTGGGTGTTTAAAGCCCTCGTACCCCAGCGTTCATCTTGAAAACTCGTTTTTCGCAGAGCTTCCACTCCGGGGTCCTCGGTGGTGACATTGACATCAAACGGAAGAAAATCTTCAACCAC
>JAZABE010000561.1:0-3421 GCA_036137535.1 Planctomycetota bacterium
TGGCGTTCACTACGGAGCGCCAGGAAAACACTTGCAGACGCTAGACCAAGTGGACCAGTGGATTCAGCAAGCCAAACAGGCCGTCAATCAGGAAGACTGGGAACTGGCGGTGACTCAATACGAAGAAGCATTGGCCTTGCTGCCAGCCGAAATGGTCACCGCAAATCGCCAGCTGTTACTGGAAAAATCCAAAGCTCAAATGATGGCCAAACAGTTGCCGCAGGCGCATGCCAACCTCCAGGGGTTACTGGATGATCTGTTAAAAGAACCCACCTCCCAACAAGACGATCAATTCATTCGGCAAACCCGGTCCTCGCTGGCAAACTCTCAATATTACATGACTTGGTTGATGCGACTGGAAGGGGAACCCGAGGAACGGTGGATGCCGGAGATCGAGTCAGCTCGACAGCACTACAAATTACTGGCAGAACAAACAAGTCAATCAGGCGATACCCGACAAGCAAAGCAATATGAAGAAGACCTGGAGTCCTCCATTCGCCTTGCCCGCATGGACCTGACCCAGCTTCAAGGCCTTCCTTTACCCTCCCAATGACAGGGCACGTGAAGCGGTAAAGGCAAACGTCGCGGTCGCGGCAAAAAGAAAGGCGGAGGGGGAGCGGGTTTCACGCCTCCACCCAACGGAGCAGGCTCCTAAGAGTCACTCCTCAATGCAATCCAGTCACTTAGAGGATGCGGCGGTTCGCGTCCTTTTTTTGTGCGTTCTTTTCTCAGGTTTCGACAAAAGCTGTTCGTAGATCACTTAAGATTAAATAGAATAGGTTGCATGACCCCGCTTCCCACTTTCAAGCCCATCATGAAACCACTAACCGTTTTTTGTATCGCCTCGCAATTCATCGCTCTTTCCTGGATTTCACCAGCCTGCGGTCAAGTGAAGCCACGCCCTTTACCGCTTCTTCGCCCCAAACCCTTATCACAGCCCAAACCAAGTCCTTCGCCAAACCTTTCAACCGGCCGCAAGCTTTCCAATGAACCCAAGGGCACACTGAATGCGACTCCTGCTGTCGGCAACCGAACATCTGCCGCAACTCCAAAAACCAAACTGGCCCTAACCCTGGCAAGAACATTTAACCGGAGCCCGGGTTCCATCTTGAAAACTTGGGCCCATTATCACCAACCCACGCCCCAACACCAACGTCCTCAACCCCCGGGTCCGGAAAAAGACAGCCAGCCGCAAGAACGGCTGAAATCGATTGCACAATCCGTAAATCAATTCGAACAGGACGTCATCTTAAGCCATTGGGATCAAGCTAAAAAATTCATTTCTACTTTTGAAAAAACCAGTGAAGCAAAACAAGTTTATTTACATTTGTTAACTCGCTTCAACACTCTTCCGGCGACTGTCGCAACTCCTGCTGGCTCCATTACCAAACCTCCGGTGGGAGTTGTCCTAACCACACCAACCGGAACCCGGACTGATGATCACGTGTTAGCCCCCATGGACGTCGTTGGAATTATTCAATTGGCCCCGCAACCCTTGACCTCCCAGGAACTCTCTTTGCTGGGTTCCCTCGTCGCCAAGTCTCTTCGCCAAGGTTTTGAAATCGGTGGCCTCGTTGAACAATTCGTTGCCGGTCTTCCGTCGGTTGGCGGTAAAAGTGCCGAGAATCGACTAAACGCAGCGAAAATATTCTTAGCAGCAGGACGTCCGATTGAAGGCAGATCCTTCCTCCAACCGTCAGGCCAACCGTTCAACAACTCTGACCCAGACTCAATCGTCGTGTTTTCAGAAATCCTCCAACGACAATACAAACTGGAAAAAACGCCTCAGTTACTCGAAGAGGCCTGGAACGCCAACCAAACCGTTTTAGCAACTCCGGGGATTAGTGACACAGATCTTCAAAAAGCACTTAAATCCGCCGTAGAACTGGCGCCAAAAGTCAGTCAGGAGATTGGTCAAAACTGGCTTGAAAAAAGTTTCTCAGATGACGCCAACCGTGGCATCCAGGTCTTAGCGGGTATCGGGCAAGCCACTGCCGATGGGCAGAGACTTAATCGACTGAATCCGGCCGCCCGACAAGAGGGACTCAACCTTCAACGAACCGCGGTAGGGACTTTACTGAAAACCGCGCCAAATAAAGCCGCTCAATGGAGTCAAACTCTGGATATGTTAGCTTTGAACTGGCTAAAAGAAGCCAAGTTTTCTCTCACCTACGCCAAATCAACCGGACGGCCGCAATTCCGGCGTGATCGCTATGGCAACATCTATTACGCAACGAATGATGAAATCGTCAATCGGAGTCGAACCGGTGCTCGCCCTCGCCCCATCCCGGTTCAAGACATTCTAGACACAAGGCCGCAAACCAATTGGTTTGATCTGGTCAACAAAGAATTGAAACCCGCGTTTGAAGAAACACTAGCCCGTTTATACCTCAAAAATGCCGAAGAAGCAGAAGCATTTCCTTACATCGAAGCTGTCGCTTCCCATGATGCTGTTCGCGGCAAAAGTTTAGTTGATGAATTCTTGCAGGTTTGGACCCGCAACCACAACCCAAATGAAAACCGGGGCAATCGAAACCAATACGTCTACTTTTTTGGTTTCGAGCAGCGTGCCAATTCAATTCCTTTAACCCGTTCAAAACAACAACGCAATTTAAAAGAACTTCAAGGCTGGATTGCCAAAATCAAAAAATTAGGGCTGGAGGAAATTGACGAACAGGCTTTAGTCCGGGCTTTTACGACTTGTCACTCTACGGCCGAAGTTTACCGTATCAAGGACATTGAAGATGTTTTCGGATCGATCCAAGCCCTCAAACCTAATACGATCGCGGGGTTGGTCCAAAAAATGAGAACCAACCT
The DNA here is from genome assembly GCA_036137535.1 of Planctomycetota bacterium. Taxonomy (GTDB): domain Bacteria; phylum Planctomycetota; class Planctomycetia; order Pirellulales; family Pirellulaceae; genus JABAAE01. Next base: position 2,818 of record JAZABE010000561.1, read on the forward strand.
GTCAACTTCTTGGAGACAACCCCGAGTCCAGGAATCCAAAAAGACTAATCGGAAAGAACCCCAAATTCGATCGGAAGTTTTACGAGGTTACAAAGTCGCGACCCAAATTACGCAGGAAGCCCTATTCCAACACCAGGACAGCTGGGAACTGCAACTTGCGAAGGCTTGCATTCATTTTGACCAAAACGCCTACCAGCAGGAGATCAAGAAAAGTTCTGAATTCACCGAAAAACAAAACCTCGTCTTCGATGAATTTGCGACCGCTGCCAAAACCTATGCTCGGCACGTACAGACATTAGAAGAAAACGAACACTCCACCGAGGTTTTCGATATCTGGTTCTATGCAGCCCTGGGATCCTGTGACCTATCTCTTTTATCCCATGAAAAAGTTTCGGCTGAAAAACAATTTGATCGAATCCGCGGCTGCATAAACGGCCTGCCGGGAGAATCTTCCGGATCCCATTTTTCGCAATTCGCCAACAAACTCTTCACGCGGATGAGTCCATTGAAGCCCGAAATGAAATACCGCTATCTCAAGGGGGGATTTGCCATTGTCGGAGACCATCCCGATGCGGCAGAAGCTCAAAACGTTTTTCAATATTAC
>JAZABE010000562.1:0-2696 GCA_036137535.1 Planctomycetota bacterium
GGTAGCCTGTTGGCTACAGGTTATGGATTACCGAGTCGTGGTATTTCCACCGAGGCGAACGATGAGGATCGGTTCGAAGAGAAGTCCACCGGTTGCGAAGCTGACAATCGGCATTTGAGACCTTTTGCCGATGATTCGGGCGTTGCGATCGGGGAAGAAAAATCGGGGATCACGATTGGCACTACCCAGTTTGAAAACAGCGAGCAGTTTGCGGAATGGAAACATTCAGGTTCGATTTACATCCTGACCACTCCGGAAGGTGCAGATTTGCCGGCTTCAGTATCGGTGAAGGGGTTTCCTTTGTTGATCCGCTTGCATCGCGATTTTTTTCCGTTTGGAGAGGCCGCTAAAGGCGGCAGTGACATTCGGTTTTCCGCAGCCGGGAAGCCGTTGGCCTTCGAAATAGAGCATTGGGACCAAGCGGCAGGCATGGCGAGTATTTGGGTTCGGATTCCTCGAATCCAGGGAAACCAGCGACAGGAGATCAAGATTCACTGGGGCAAAACGGGCGCGACCGACGCATCCGAAGGCAAAGCGGTTTTTAACGCTTCCAATGGTTACGTTAGTGTGTGGCACTTAGGCAGCGAGGTGCGTGACGTGGTGGAAAATTTGGGTTCTGAGGACAAGGGCACATCAGCAACGCGAGGGATGATCGGTAAAGCTCGTCATTTTCCTGGGAAGACGGGGGTGTTTTGCGGAACGGAGATTGAGACGCTTCCTGTCGGTAGTGCGCCTCATAGCACGCAGGCTTGGTTCCGGTCGAAGGCGTCTGTGGGAAGAATTGTTTCGTGGGGAAACGAGAAAGCACAGGGTAAAGTTCAAATGTGGTATCGCAGTCCTCCACGGATCAGCATGGATTGCTATTTTTCCAACGGTGATGTCAGGGCGGAGATTCCCGGGCCAGCTTCGGGATGGACCCACGTGGTCAACACCTTTGAAGACGGTCAGTCCATTCTCTACATCAATGGCAAGAAGTGCGGAGAGGGTAACCCCAAGCACGCTCAATTAAAAATCGAGAAACCTGCCCGGCTGTGGATTGGTGGATGGTACAATCATTACGATTTCATCGGCGATATTGATGAAGTGCGGATCTCCGGTGTGGCCCGCTCCGCGGATTGGGTGCGTTTGGAATACGAGAACCAAAAGACGATGCAGTCGCTGGTTGGACCGGTGATCCAAGCTGGCAGCGAATTTTCACTGTCACCCACTCGTGTGGAGATGAGTGAAGGGGAGCTCGTTAGGCTGAAGGCCCAGGCGGGCGGAGCGCAGAAAACAACCTGGTCGGTTGTGAAAGGTGAAACTGAATCCGTGATTGCTAGAGACCGTTTCCAGGTTTCCTTCGATGCCGGGCGGATTACTGGGGATCAATCGATCAAAATTCGTTTTGATGCAGTTTACGACGATGGGGTCCGATCGATAGAGGTTCCCGTCAAGGTGAAAGAATCGCTCCCTGAGCCCCAGTTTAGGCTCATTGCTCCGAAAACTTGGGATGGTCGCAAAACGATTGAGATTCGTCCGAGGATTAGGAACCTCGAGGCAATGCAGAAAGCGGGGGTTGGTGAACTCGATTATCGCTGGAAAATTACAGGGCTGGCAACCATTAACGATGAGGAGCCTGGAAAACTGGTTCTGAGCCGTGCTCAGAATAGCGGTCAGCTGACTGTGTGGCTTACCTTGAATAACGGAGGGGAAACAGTCTCCGCCTCGGCGGATGTTGCTGTCCGAGAACCAGAGAGAGACCAGTGGGTTGCCTGGATCCCCGAAGGGCAAGAAATGCCCAAGGAGGGACAATTCTATGCCCGCGACGAGAGCGGCCTGGGGACTTTGTACTGCCAAGGTGTGTTGGAAAAAAAAGTCGACGAGGTCTTCCTTCGAGTGTTTGCGGATAAACAGAAATACACCGAGGAGAGCCAATCGCTGGGCAACAAGAGCGCATACAGCTTCGCGATCAAACTAAAGCCTGGGCTGGTTAAATACCGAATCGAATTGGGCACCCGAACCGACGATATGGAATCTCTGATTCACAAGGCTGGTGACTTGGTTTGTGGCGACGCCTTTCTGATCGATGGCCAATCCAACGCCCTAGCAACAGATACCCGTGAAGAATCCCCTCGGGTTACCAGCCAATGGATTCGCAGCTATGGAGATCCCAGGTTTTTTAAAGAAGGGGAACGCGGAAATCTCTGGTGCCGTCCGGTGTGGAAGTTTGCCAGTGGTAAAGAACGGCAAAATTCGATCCAGGAACACAAAGCAGAAATTGGTTGGTGGGCAATGGAATTGGCCCGGCAGCTGGTGAAGAGTCAGCAGGTTCCTGTTTTTATCGTTAACGGAGCGGTAGGCGGAACCCGGATTGACCAGCACCAGCGTAACGACGATGACCCGAGCGATCTTGAAACGATTTATGGTCGCTTGCTCTGGAGAGTTCGGGAAGCAGGGTTAACCCACGGGATTCGTGCCATTATTTGGCACCAGGGCGAAAATGACCAGGGAGCCGCCGGCCCAGACGGCGGATATGGATGGGAGACCTATGAGAATTACTATGTGGAAATGGCAGGCGATTGGAAACGCAATTTTCCAAACCTGACCCATCATTACATCTTCCAAATCTGGCCCAGCGCCTGTGCGATGGGGCGTGACGGCGGCGGGGACATGCTGCGAGAAAAGCAGCGTGGCCTGTCCAGTCTTTACGCGAACAT